>JAVLFR010000195.1:0-19215 GCA_046052785.1 Limnohabitans sp.
TGGGCCAACAGCATTTCCACCAAATCCGCAGTGGCGTTTTCATTTAGCGAAATAGCAAGTTGCTTAGACTTAGAGACTGAGTCAAGGTAGGTGAACTGACCAATCACCACACCGGTTTGACTTGCATCGAAGGAAACTGGGTCGTACCTCTCCCACACATAGGCAGTTGAAGTGGCGCCGCCCGAGACCGAATCAGCACCCACCGCGCCCGCAACATAGGTACCTGTTGAACTGCCAGTCGCTGCGCCAGACCCCGAACCAGTGCCTGCCGACGTACCGGGAACCAGAGGGCCCGTTGCGGTGGATGATGACGGGAGACCCACTGTATAGATGTTGGGGTTACCCACCAAACTCCCTGAGAACTTTGCCCCAGGGTTGTATGTGATGTTGCCCGATACCGTGTCGAGCGAGAAAACGCCTGATCGCGTAGAAATAACAACACGTAAAGCCATGCTGGATGCGTCGGCCGAGTAATTGGTAATAAAAGCTTGGATGCCACCCTTCGCAAAATTAGAGGCGGTTGTAATCAACTCAATTTGGTTGCTACCTGGTGTGGCTGCAAACACGGTGTTGGGCGTTGCTTCACCGTCAACAAATAGTGCTGCACCCGTGTTGTTTGCGTCTTCATTTAAAACACGTGCAGTTGCAGCGTATTGAATGGTTAAACCGCCGTCAGAGGATTTCGCCTCGGTTTTTTGTGTGAGCGCTGCAGCCACCACGGAATCCCAGCTGAACGCTTGCGTGGACAGATAAAAGCCCACCACATCTTTGGACTGCGAATAAGCGAAACCAGTCACATCTTGGGATCGAGTAGTACTGCCACTGACAAGCTCAAAAGTCATGCTCAAGAGATTGTCCACCGAGGCACCTGCTTGGCTTTTTATTTTCCACACGCTTTCAAGATAGGTGGCCGGATTATTCATATCCAAACCACGCGCAGGATCGAATTGACGAATGGCTATAAAGTCAGGACTGCCATCGTTGTTGCTATCGAGCAAGACACCCACCACGTTTAAGGTCTTACTGGCAAAACTTGAGAGGTAGGTGTAGCCGCTGAGTGACTCCGCCAAGGCCTTAATGTCCGCATCGCTGATCAAGTCAACATAAACAAAACCCTCTTTATTAGGAGCGACGGCAGTAGAAGCTGAATTGATTGGCATAGTGCACCTCAGGAAATTCGATAATTAGCTTTGAAAAAGCAAATCTATGTGTGTGGTCAGAAGAA
Organism: Limnohabitans sp.; assembly: GCA_046052785.1. Lineage (GTDB taxonomy): Bacteria > Pseudomonadota > Gammaproteobacteria > Burkholderiales > Burkholderiaceae_C > Limnohabitans. Next base: position 1,226 of record JAVLFR010000195.1, read on the forward strand.
TATACTTCGAGAAATCTACAAATTCAATAAATTTATTATTTTTGCTTTTTAAACTATTATTTAAGCAATGAAGAATTAATAGCATGCAAATTAGTAATAAAAAAATATTGTTTGTGCATCAAAACTTTCCTGGCCAATTCAGACACATGGCGACAGCCTGCGTGGTCAAAGGCTACCAAGTTCTGGCGATAGGTCACCACGACAACGCCTACCCCAAGGGCGTGAGCTATTTGCGTTACCCACGCCCAAACAGCCGCGCTTCTGGCCTACACCCTTGGCTGGGTGATGTTGAAACCAAATTTTCACGCGCATATGCAGTGCGCGAACTAGCCCTTCAATTGAAGCAGCAAGGCTTTGAGCCCGACGCCATCGTGGCCCACCCTGGCTGGGGGGAGGCGCTTTTTCTAAAAGAGGTTTGGCCACGCGCAAGACTTGGCTTGTATGCGGAATTTTTCTACCGTGCTGAGGGGTCGGATGTGGGCTTTGATGCGGAGTTCGCTTCGCTAGAGAAAGACAGTGCATCACGCTTGATGATGAAAAACACGTTTAACTATTTGCAATTCCCGCTAGCAGAGGCTTATCTCTCACCGACACATTGGCAAGCCAACACCTACCCCACTGATTGGCAATCACGCATGAGTGTGATTCATGAAGGGGTCAATACGGACGAACTCGCCCCAGCAGACGCACGCGCCATCATGCTGCCCAACGGCAAAATGCTGAGCCCCCAAGCCAAGGTGGTCACGTTTGTGGCAAGAAATTTAGAACCCTACCGTGGCTACCATGTGTTCATGCGTGCTCTTGAAAAGCTGCAAAAGATGGCACCCGATACCGACATATTGATCATCGGAGGTGACGCCACCAGCTATGGCAGTGCTCCGCCAACTGGGTCAACTTGGAAGGACAAGTTTTGGGATGAAGTCAAGGGTCAGTTGCGCACAGACAAAATTCATTTTCTAGGCCGCCTCCCTTATGACAAGTTTTTGGGCGTCATGCAGAGATCAAACGTGCATGTTTACCTGACTTATCCATTTGTGTTGTCTTGGAGTTTGTTAGAAGCCATGAGCCTTGGCAAAGCGATTGTTGCAAGTGGGACAGCCCCCGTTCAGGAGGTGATGACCCATGGACGAGAGGGGCTTTTGATTCCGTTTTTTGATACACAAGCACTGAGTCAAGCCATTGCAAGCCTCTTAAATGACCCTATCCAATGTTCAACACTTGGCAACGCCGCACGCCAAAGGGTGTTGGCAAGCTACGATCGTCAAGGCCAGTGCTTGCCTCAACAACTGGCTTGGATTGACAAGTTGATCCAACTTCCTCTGCGCAACCCATGACGACCAAAACAAGCTCCCAATTGACGCAAGATTGCTGGCCATTTTTGCGACCCGCTTTCCAGTGGACGTTTGGCTTGGGCTTAGCCACCAACTTATTGGCACTTAGCTCCACTTGGTACATGCTCGAGGTTTACGACCGCGTGATTACCAGTTTGAGCTTGGTCACACTTCTGATGGTGTCGTTGCTGGTCATTGGTGCTTACTTTTTGCTGGAAGTGATGGAATGGGTTCGGCACGGGCTGATGAAAAGCGTGGGCGACTGGCTTGAGACGAATTTTGCAGGGCGGCTTTACGAAGAACAAATGGCGCCACACTTATATATTTCTACCCAAGAGCAACAAGCCAATTTACAGGATTTAAATAGCGTCAAAAATTTCTTAGCCTCTAATGTGATGCTTGCCTTGCTAGATCTGCCTTACGCACTGATCGTGATGCTGATCTTGTTCGTGATTCACCCTTTATTGGCAGCGATGGGGCTTGCCTTTGCATTTCTTTTGGCGGCGACAGGATGGTTCAATGACCGAGGCACGCGAGAAAACATGGCTCAAGCCAATTCATTAGGCTTCAAAGGTAACCAGTTTGCTTTGAGTATTTTCCGAAATGCACATGTGGTGCAAGCGATGGGCATGGTCAACCCACTTCATTCAGCTTGGCAAAGCCTTCAGCAACAAATGCTGGACAAACAAGCGCAGGCGTCCATTCACGCTGGCTTTTGGACAGCATGCTCCAAATGGGTACAAACGCTTCAAAGCTCACTGTTACTCGGTCTAGGGTGCTTACTGACTCTGGAAGGCCTGCTCGACCCAAATGGCTCGATGATCATTGTGGGATCAGTTCTTGGAGGTCGACTGATGGTGCCCCTTGCCCTGCTAATTCCCCAATGGCGACAAGTTGTTCAAGCGCAAACCGCATGGGCCAAGCTTTCCCAGACACTCAAGCATCTCACGCTCGACCCCAAACCAATGTCGCTCCCCTCACCGACAGGCGCTCTGGATGTGTCACAAGTCGTTTATCAAACGCCCCCAAGCGCATCGGGACAAGCGATATTGCTGCGAGGCATCAATTTCAAGGTCGAGGCGGGTGAGACGCTATGTGTGTTGGGTACAAGCGGCGCAGGCAAAACCACCCTCGCCCGTCTATTGGTTGGCTTACTTTCGCCATTGCAAGGCTCGGTCAGATTAGATGGCGCCAATGTTCAGACATGGCCGAAAGAGGAACTCGGACCTCACATCGGCTATCTTCCCGCGCAAATCGAATTACTTGACGGCACCATCGCAGAAAACATTTCTCGCTTCACTGAATGTGATCAAGCTTTGGTTGAAGAAGCTGCAAAGGCCGTTGGGTTACATGACTTAATCAGTCAACTGCCCATGGGTTACGACACACCCGTAGGCCAAGACGGCGCAAGACTATCGGGCGGTACACGCCAACGGGTTGGTCTGGCGCGGGCCTTTTTCAATTGGCCTCAACTCCTGGTCCTCGATGAACCCAACGCAAGTTTGGATGAAATAGGCAACACCGCATTTTTAACCGCACTGCAAACAGCGCAAGAAAAAAAATGCACCGCGATCGTCATTTCGCATCGGTCCGATGTCGTGGCGCTGGCACATAAGCTTTTAATTTTGCGAGAAGGACAAGTACAACTGCATGGACCCACGCAAGAGGTTATTCAAAAATTACAGGCCTCGGCGAGGCCAGCTTTAAACGTCACTTAAACCATGCAACGTCAATCTTCGTCTTTGCGAGCGCTTTACTCTCTTCTTTTTGAACTGCGAAGAGAATTAATCCTGGTTGGCGCTTTGAGCTTAGCCGTCAATATGCTGATGCTCTCCCCCAGCTTGTACATGCTGCAAGTCTACGACCGGGTGATGATCAGTCACAACGAACTCACCCTAGCTTTCAGCACTGTGTTGCTTGTCATGATGTTGACGTTGGTCGCTTGGTTTGAACAATTGCGAACCGGCTTACTCGTTAGTCTTGGGATCGCCTTTGATCGTTCGATTCAAAGTGAGATTTTCTTTTCAAGTCTGCACGGCGAGCTGAAGAAACCATCCGCAAACCCTCTTCAAGGTGTTTTTGATCTCGCGCAGATTCGTCAGTTCATCACCAGCCAAGGTCTGTTTGCATTGTTTGATGCGCCTTGGTTTTTTATCTATGCAGGGGTTCTGTTCCTGATGCACCCTTTGCTCGGATTTGTGGGGTTGCTTTTTGCCGCCATACAAGTGGCTTTTATCGTTCACAGTAAAAAGTTTGCGGCGCCATTGATCCAGGCCACAAACCAGCAACAAGTTCGGTTGCAAGCACTCCAACAAAGCCAACTTCGTAACACTGAATCCATTCAAGCCCTCGGCATGCTGCCCACCCTCAAGCAACGATGGGCAACCGTCTATGGCGAGTGGCATGCCACTCACAGCCATGCAGAACATGATGCGCAAAAACGTTCATCATTCACTAAATTTATGCGTTACACCCAACAATCCCTCTCTTTGGGGGTGGGCGCGGTGTTGGTCATTCATGGTGACATCAGCGCTGGCGCCATGATTGCGACAAACATCCTGATGACTCGCATGCTTCAGCCGCTTGATTCACTCACTGGAACTTGGCGCGCATGGCTCAATATGCAAGCCGCCTTAGCGCGTGTAGAAACTCAAACAAATTTAAACATTCCACCCCATGACATTCGACCAGTCACCAACTTACCCACGGCGCCTATTCGCGTTCGAACAGTAGGACTTCGCGCAAAAAGCGCTGAACCCGCTTTTGACATTCTGACGGGGGTGAGCATTGACATCGCGGCAGGTAGCGCCGTTGCCCTTGTAGGAAACTCTGGTGCTGGCAAAACTTCCTTAGCGCTTGCCTTGCTTGGCTTGCTACCCAACAGTGAGGGCAATGTTTACTGGGATGCTGAGGCTGTGACTTACTTGTCGACGCCCGACTGGCATTCGGCGATTGGTTATCTCCCCCAACAAGTCGAATTCATCAGTGGCACCGTGGCACAAAATATCGCACGCTTTGGATCAGTGAATGCAGATGCGGTTGTTGCTGCCGCGGTGAGTGCGCAAGCACATGACATGATTTTGCGTCTCCCCAAAGGCTATGACACGTTGATAGGGCCTCAAGGACTAGCGATTTCATCTGGCCAGAAGCAGCGCATTGGGTTGGCCAGAGCCTTGTTCGGTGGCCCCAAGCTATTGATCCTCGATGAACCCGATTCACATCTCGATGACGCTGGTGAAATGGCCTTCAAGGAAGCCTTTGAAACTATAAAGTCTTCAGGTTGCACCCTTATTTTGATTACCCACCGCAAAAGGCTGCTGTCGCTTTGTGACCGCTTGTTTGTGATGGAGTCAGGGCGAATTGCTCGCGAACTACCCCAATCTTTTTGATTCTCACTATGAGCCATAAACCTTCAACACCTCAAGTTCCCTCCTCAGATCAAGTGAATGAAGTTCAAACGAATACGCATTTACGCAAAGCCGCCCTCGCTTTAGGGGTGGGTTTTATTTGCTTTCTTTTGTGGGCAACATTGGCACCCTTAGATGAAGGTGTTCCAGCACAAGGCAGTGTTGTGATTGATAACAAACGCAAATCAATTCAACATCTGCAAGGCGGCATCATTCGTGAGGTCCAAGTTGGTGAGGGTGCTCACGTCGAGCAAGGACAAACACTTGTTGTGCTTGAGCAAGCCACGGCCAAAGCGAATATGGAAACCGTACGCCAACATTACCTAGCGCTGCGGGCCACTGAGGGGCGCTTGATGGCTGAGTTAAACAGCCTGCCAAAGATCACATTCCACGCTGATTTACTGGTCAACGCCAATGACCCCTATGCACAACAACATTTGACTGCCAATGAACGGCTCTTTGAAGCGCGAAGAGCCGTTTTACAGGCCAATATGGGTGCCCAAAAAGAAGGGCAGGAGGCGTCCCGCGCCCAAATTATTGGCTTACAAGGGGTGCTTCGTGAGAAGACACTGCAACACGAGTTAATGGCGGGACAGCTTGAGCGACTCAAACCCCTCATTGCAGAAGGCTATGCTCCTCGAATTCAGCAAATTGATCTTGAACGATTGCTCGCGGAGTTGCGTGGTCAACTCGAGGACACAAAAGCCAACTTGCAACGCGCCATCAGCCAAGACAAAGAATTTGCCCACAAAATTCGAGGCCTTCAGCAAGACTATTTCAAAGAGGCCTCTCAGTTGTTGGCTGAAATCAATCGTGAACTTCTGGCTGATCAAGACAAGCTGATCGCTTCCAAACAAGATTTACAACGCACTGAAATACTTGCGCCCGCAAAAGGTCAAGTTGTGGGCTTAGCGCCTGTCACCCCAGGATCGATCATCGGCCCCGGACAAAAAATTATGGACATCATCCCTGACTATGCGGAACTCATCGTAGAAGCCCGTGTTCCACCACAAGTCATTGACAGAATCAGCCCTAGTCAACTTGCCGATATTCGCTTTTCTGCTTTTTCACACTCTCCACTTTTGGTCATAGAGGGCAAAGTCGAGTCCGTGTCCAACGATTTGCTGACAGATCCTGAACTCAAACAGTCGTATTACTTAGCTCGTATTTCGCTCACGCCCCAAGGGCGAGAAACTTTGGGCAAAAAAGAACTGATGGCTGGGCTTCCAGCAGAAGTCATGATCAAGACGGGTTCACGGTCGTTGCTTTCCTACCTGGCTTACCCGCTGGTGAGGCGACTGCACAAATCACTCAAAGAGGAATAAGCATGCTGCGTCATTCCTCAGTACCGCAGGCATTTTGGATAGTCGCGCTGAGCGTGCTCACTTCATCGGCTGCAGCGTCACCTTTGAATGAGGCCTTTGTGAGTGCTCGCACAATTGATGAAACCTATCTTGGCGCCCTAGCCAACTTTGAAGCCACCCAAGAGCTTGTTCCGCAAGCTGTCGCCTCCTTGCTCCCTAATTTGTCAGTGAGCGCTCAGAACATGAGTAACCGCTTGAATAAAGATGAAGGTGCGGGTCCTTTACCGCAACAAAACTATAAAAGTGCAAGTCGCTCACTCACACTTCGCCAACCCATCATTCGTCCGGCTGCGTGGGTTCAACTTAAACAATCTTCCGCGCAAGTCATGGCGGCCCAATATGAGTTAATTCGGGCAGAAAACGATTTAGTGATTCGTGTAGCTTCTGCGTACATTGATGCTTTGTTAGCTGATGACCAACTCAAAGCGGTTGATACACAAGTTAAGGCCTTACAAACGCAGCAAGAAGCAACCTTACTTAGCTTCAACCAAGGATATGCCACGCGTGTCGACATCATTGATTTGCAAAGTCGCTTAGATCAAGCCTTAGCGGATCAGCGCCAAGTTCGTTCCGCGAAGGGATTTGCACTCGAACAACTTAAATTATTTTCTGGGAATACGCAGGCTGCCCCGATCCAAATTTCTATCGCGAACGACAAGAACCGACTAGAAAGTTTTCCCTTTCAAGAATGGCTCAACCGTGCCATGGAAAAAAATGTCGATATTTTGGTGAGTAGATTTCGCGTTGAAGCTGTCTCGCAAGAGGTTCTTAAGGTGAATGCGGGGCACCTACCTACGCTTGACTTTATTGCCCAAGTCAGCAACAGCAACAACGAAAACATTCAATTTCCTGCAACCACGTTTTCTAACAAACAAGTGGGTCTTCAGATGAATGTCCCACTTTTCAGCGGCGGCTCTGTCATGTCCGCAAGTCGCCAAGCGGTGCAACTCGCGAACAAAGAAGATCGCCTGTTGAATGCCACCATGAATAATGTTCGGCTGCAAGTCAATAAAGAGTTCAACAACTTCATCGATGGCATAGAACGCATCAAAGCCAATCAGACAACTTTGCTGGCAGCCCAGCAAGCACTTATCTCCGCAGAAAAAAACACGACAGCGGGTTACAAAACTCGCATTGACGTGCTGAATGCACTTCAAAAAGTTCTATCAAGTGAAAAGGACCTGATGCTGTCTCAATACCAGTGCATGCTATTTTTTCTTAAATTAAATTTGTTAAGCGGTGAATCTGCTGAGCAATCATTGATTGAGTTGCATAAGCTGATTCAATGATTTGAATAGCCACCCGTCCAGCCCATTGAGCTAGGCTTGAGAAGAAAAAAGCCACCCGAGGGTGGCTTTTCCATTTGTTGGTAGGGCGTGACAGACTTGAACTGTCGACCAAAGGATTCTGGTTTGTGTAGCTTTCACTACTCCCTGGACTATGCCTTCACCATGGCCTGAGCTTTAGGTGGACGCCGTCTAGTCTCTACACGTTCAAAGTGCTTTCGCACTGAGCTTCGCTCGGCATTGGCATATCTTGCGACTTAGCTTTCACCGAATTTGACGTCATTCACACGAGCGGTTTCCCCTCTCGGTGCACAATTTTTATGAGTCCTCTGCTCTAACCAACTGAGCTAACGCCCCTTAAAACATAGTGATTCTAGGCGCTAGAGCGCACTAACTAATCGGCTATAAATTAAAGCATCCTATAAAGGCCATGTGATACTGATTTATTGAGTTCGAGGCTTTGTAAACCATTGATTTTGCTGCAGATTTAACTAACGTCTCTGCCCGGACTGAAACTGGCGCTGGTCAGGACCATTCAAGTATTGCGTCGTGCGGTCGAAACATCTTTGTAGGACGCTAATGTCAGCGTTCAGCACGTTTGTGAATCACGCCCATGACCTTCGAGATCCTTAGCTCTTTCACGAGCACCCTCATTCGCTGGCCACGCCATTTACTCATGGTGGGCAGCGTATGCTTGCTCGCTGCCTGTGGTGGGGGCGGTGGTGGCTCAGCAGCGGTGACGGCTGAACCCACAGTCTCTTTGGTCAATGCGTCGATTGATCTGGCGCCGTTTTATCCTGGCAAAGCCATTTTTATAAAACCCACCTTCACTTCAGGTACCGGCAAGATCACTTGGGTCAATGCCGCGGGTACGACGGGTGAGCTGAGCCTGAGTCAATCGGGTGCAGTGGTTCAAGACAACCCCTTGAGCACTACGGACTACACGCTGACAGTCACCTATCCCGATCCAACAAGGCTCAACAGTGTCGTGAGCAAAACAGCCTTGCTCAAAGTCACGATCACTCCCGTCATCGTTCCACCTGTGACCTTGGACCTGAGTCAAAGCACGTTGAGCACGGGTCGCAGTGACCATGCCAGCGTGCGGTTGCCTGATGGTCGTGTGTTGGTGACTGGCGGCACAGACGGCACGACCGTGCTCAAGTCCGTTGAGGTGTTTGACCCCTCTACAGAAAAATGGGTGGCTGCCACTGACATGAAGACAGCCCGTCGCGGTCACACCATCACCCTGTTGCAAGATAACAAAGTATTGGTGACGGGCGGTTTTGATGGCAAGCTTGCGCTTGCCACCGCTGAGATTTACGACCCCTCCTCCAACACTTGGACGGCCACCATCGGCCCCATGGCTTTGAGCCACCGCTTTCACACAGCCACGCTTTTACCAGACGGGAAAGTGTTGATTGCTGGCGGCGCTGCAGGCCCACTCATCACCGCTGACCCCAAGGTCACGGAGATTTACACACCTTCAACAAGTCTTTTCACGCCTGGTCCTTCATTGCAAGAGGCGCGACAAGGCCACACAGCGACCCTGATGAAAGACAACAAGGTTTTGTTTATTGGCAACAGTGGGGATAACTCTGCGGCTGGAAAAATCTTGACATACAACAGTGCAACTCCTGCTTCGTCTACATGGACCACCATCAACAGCGCCAAGAATGAGCGTTTCGACCACAGCGCAACCATCATCAATGGCACGTCTAGCCAAATCGCCATCATTGGGGGCGGCGTAGCGCCCAAAACCGCTGAACTCTTCGACTTAGACACAGGCGTATGGACGGATTTACCCTCCATGGCCACGGCAAGATCACTGCACACCAGCACACAACTTTTAGATGGACGGATCTTGGTGGTCGGTGGCTATGACGGTAAGCAGTCCTTGACCAGCATCGAAATCTACACACCTTCTAATAATTCTTGGACAGTCAGTACTTATGCCAAAGTTCTGAACTCTGCAAGAGCCATGCATACCAGCACACTCATGAACAATGGCAATGTATTGGTGGTGGGTAGCTACTTCCAAACTTCAGGCACGATTTTGAAAACCACCGAAATTTGGCGTCCTTGATCAAGTTTCTTATTTACGACCCGATAGTTGTATGAACTCCTTTCACATCTCTGGTGCTCTATGAAACATATCCTCACATGCGTGGCTTTAGCCGTCTCAGCTTCTACCTGCTTGGCACAACCCGCCAAGCCAAGTTACAACTATTTTGAAGGCCTCAACCTCAGCGTGGGTGTCTCTCAAAACAAGACCAAAAAGACAGAAACTGCGACCACGACCAGCAGCATCACCAGTGCGCCTGTGGCCAAAGTCAACTACACCTTTGCTTTGGCCTACCCAGCCAAACTGGGTGTCTCGGCAACGATGGATATGAAAAATTCCAAAATCAGTCCCAACGAAACTTTGTCCTCTAATGGCGTCACCGAAGTCACGGTTGAGCCAGGTATTTTGTTGCTTAGCAATTCATTGCTCTATGCCAAAGTGGGCAGCTATGCCGCGCGCTACGAACTCGCTGCCAGCGCCGCCCGCAATTTGAGTGGCAAGAGCTATGGCGTCGGTATCAAGCACTATGTTTACGGTCAAAACTTCATTCAAGCCGAATGGACGCAACGCAAAGCCGATGACAACCCTGCTGGCTTGGCTGGCATTCAGTTCAAGCAGTCGTCAGCTGCCGTCTTGGTCGGATTTAACTTTTAAATCACTGAGCTGACCACCGCGAGGGATTTATCATCCCTCGCATGAAACTCTCCCCCAAAGCCCTCGGGCTGACCGCTGCGCTGGTCACAGTGCTTATTTGGTCATCGTTCATCGTAGTGGCGCGTGCATCCGCTGCTCACAACTTACTGCCTCTCGACATTGCTTTTCTGCGCATCGTGGGCGCGGGCTGCGTGCTGCTGCCTTGGGGCTGGTGGTTGATGCGTGAACAGCGCCAAGCCACCCAACCAACACGCGTGGGCTCTTTCATGGGCTTGTCGCCCCTGCCCTGGCGCATCACCGCTTTGGCGGGACTGTTTGGCAGCCTGCTCTACGCCATGCTGGCCTATGCGGGCTTTTTCTTTGCGCCTGCCGCCCACGCCTCGGTATTGATGCCAGGCAGCTTGCCGCTGTGGACCTCGCTGTTGGCCATCGTCTTGTTGCACGAGCACATCACCCGTGCGCGCGCCATGGGCTTGGCCTGCATTGTGATGGGCGACCTGTTGGTAGGCGGTGCGAGCCTGCTGCGAGCCTTTGAGGGCGGCGAGGTGTGGAAAGGCGATGTGATGTTCATGTGCGCCGCATTTTGTTGGTCCTGCTACAGCGTGCTGGTGCGCCGCCATACCTTGGACCCCGTACGCGCCACCATTGCCATTACGGCATTTTCATGTGTGAGCTTTGTGCCTCTGTATGCCTTGGCCGCTTACTTAGGCTGGGTACCCACACACTTGGGCTCTGCGCCAGCAGAGGAAATGGTATTTCAAGCCATTTACCAAGGTGTAGGCTCGGTGGTCATTTCGGGCATCACCTTCAATATCATGATTCGCCACTTCGGACCCGTGCGCTCGACCATGATCACGGCCTTGGTGCCAGGTCTGTCCGCCTTGGGCGCCGTGGTTTTTTTGCAAGAACCCATGAGCCTGAACCTGCTGGCCGGTTTGGCGCTGGTGACCTGCGGCATTTTGTTTGGCGTGCGCTCGCCAAAGACCTAATGGATGTTGGGCAACTTCGCCTATTTGTGACTCAGCGCGTTGCTCACCAATTTGGATGTGATGTCGACAATTTGAATCATGCGGTCATAGGCCATGCGTGTCGGCCCAATCACCCCCAAAGTACCCACCACCAAGCCATCGACCTCGTAGGGCGCGCTAACGACTGACAACTCTTCCATAGGCACAATTTGGCTTTCACCACCAATGTAAATGCGTACGCCCTCCGCCTGCGCTGAGCTGTCGAGCAAGCGCACCAGCTGCGCTTTTTGTTCAAACAAATCAAAGGCCCGACGCAAGTTGCCCATGTCGCTGGAAAAGTCGCTGACCGCCAGCAAGTTGCGCTCACCGCTGATGATCACATCGTCTTGCACCTGGGTCAGCGCCTCGGTGCTGACTTGCACCGCGGCTTGCATCAGAGTGGCGATTTCACCGCGCAACGATTCCACCTCGGCCAATAATTTCTCACGCACCTGCTCAATGGCCATGCCCGCAAAATGGTGGTTCAAGTAGTTGGACGCCTCTACCAACTGAGAGGCGGTGTAGTCGGTCTCCGTGAACAACACGCGGTTTTGCACATCCCCCTCGGGCGAGACGATGATCACCAACAAACGGCGGTCTGACAGACGCAAAAACTCGATGTGGCGAAACACTGAACTGCGCTTAGGAGCGATCACAACACCCACAAAATGCGATAAATCCGACAGCAAAAGGGCGGCGTTGGCAATTACTTTTTGCGGCTGATCGGGGGCTAAGGTGGCCGTCTGAAACTGACTGCGGTCGGCCGTCAGCATGGTGTCCACAAACAAACGGTAGCCCAGGGCCGTAGGAATGCGCCCCGCCGAGGTATGGGGGCTGGCAATGAGGCCCATCTCCTCTAAATCGGACATCACATTGCGGATGGTGGCGGGAGACAGCTCGATGCCAGTGGCACGGGACAACGTGCGCGAACCGACGGGTTGCCCGTCGGCAATGTAGCGCTCTACCAGCGCTTTGAGCAATAACTTGGCGCGATCGTCTAGCATGGTCATCCTGTTGTCGGATTTTAGTGATGTAATTTGCCTATGAAATCTAAATTTCGTCAGATTGCCTTGCTGGGTAAATACCACTTGAACCTGGGTTCAAGCGTGAATCCTTCGTCACGCCAGACCTTGGAGAGCATCGCTGAGTTTTTACACACCTTGGGTTGTGACGTCATCCTAGAGCATGACACCGCTGCTGGCACAGGCCTGAGCGGCTATGGGGTGATGACCACCGAAGAAATTGGTCAGTCATGTGACTTGGCCATTGTGCTTGGCGGTGATGGCACGATGTTGGGCTACGCCCGCCAGCTCGCGCCCCACAATGTGCCGCTGATTGGCATTAACCAAGGCCGTTTGGGTTTCATCACCGATATTCCCTTGAGTGAAGTGAAAAACACGCTCACCACCATGCTGGCCGGTGGTTATGAAGAAGACCGCCGAGCCTTGATGCGCGCCAAGGTGTGGCGCGATGGGCATTGCGTCTCCAACGCCTTGGCCCTGAACGATGTGGTGGTTAACCGAGGTGCCACCAGCGGCATGCTAGAGGTGCGCGTGTCGGTGGATGGACGCTTTGTGGCGAATCAGCGGGCTGACGGCGTGATCATTGCCACGCCGACCGGCTCTACCGCTTACTCACTGTCGGTGGGCGGCCCTTTGTTGCACCCCTCATTGCCCGCTTGGGTCTTATCCCCGATTGCGCCGCACACCTTATCCAACCGCCCTATTGTGTTGGCCGACACGGGCGAGGTGACGATTGACTTGGTGGCGGGGCGCGACGCCAGCGCTAACTTTGACATGCAGTCACTGGCTTCTTTGCTGATTGGCGACCGCATCACGGTCAAGCGCTCAAACTACCACGCCACCTTTTTGCACCCACGCGGCTGGAGCTATTACGACACCTTGCGTCAAAAACTGCACTGGAACGAGGGCGGCGCATGAGCTTGCAGCACATCGTGTTGCGCGATTTTGTGATCGTGCGCGAACTCGACCTCGACTTATCGGGTGGTTTTTCCGCGTTGACTGGCGAAACGGGCGCTGGCAAATCAATTTTGATTGACGCCTTGCAGTTGGTATTAGGTGCCCGCGCTGACAGCAGCGTGGTGCGCGAAGGCGCAGCCCGTGCCGAAATTTGTGCCGAGTTTGACACCACCCCCGACATCTTGAAATGGCTGGACCACGAAGGCTTTGCCGACATCGCCACAGATGACCAGCTGCTGCTCAAACGCACGATTGACGCACAGGGCAAAAGCCGCGCGTGGGTCAACGGCAGCCCGGCCACGGCCACCCAACTGCGCGCCTTGGGCGACATGGTGTTGGATATTCATGGCCAACACGCTTGGCAAAGCTTGACCCGTCCTGAGGCGGTGCGCGGCCTGCTGGACGCTTATGCGGGGGTGTCGTTACAAAACTTGACCCAAGCATGGGCGCAATGGCGTCAAGCCACGCAAGCGCTGCACGAGGCGCGCACTGCCCAAGCCACGCTGCAAGAAGAACGCGAGCGCTTGCTCTGGCAAATGGCCGAGGTCGACAAACTCGCCCCCGCCGACGATGAGTGGGACGAGCTCAACAGCCAACACACGCGCCTGTCCAATGCCCAAGCCCTCATGGATGCAGCGCACAGCGCCATCCGCGCACTTGAAGACGACGACCACGGCGCCTTGCGACTGCTGGCCAAAGCACAAGATGCGTTGCAAGACCAAACCGAGGTCGAGCCCGAGTTCACCGCTTGGGTAGAGGTGCTGGCCTCTAGCCTCGCCCAAGCGGGGGATGTGGCGCACTCACTCAACGCATACCTTGGCCACACCGAGCTCGACCCTGCCCGCTTGCAAATGTTAGATGACCGCATGTCGTTGTGGATGTCTTTGGCACGACGCTTCAAACGCACGCCGCAAGAGCTGCCTGCGTTGTACCGTGAGTGGCAACAGCGCCTGACGCAGCTCGATGCGGCCACCGACCTTGAGGCCCTTGAAGCCACTCAAACCCAAACCGAGGCGGCTTACCAAATACAAGCGCGCAAAGTCTCACAAGCCCGCATCAAAGCGGCGCCTAAGCTAGCCCAAGCCATCACCCAAGCCATGCAAGGCTTGGGCATGCAAGGCGGGCGCTTTGAGGTGCAACTCGACCCCGCCGAGCAGCCCACTGCCAGCGGCCTAGAGAGCATCACCTTTTTGGTGGCGGGCCACCCCGGCAGCAGCCCTCGCCCCGTGGGCAAAGTGGCTTCGGGCGGCGAGCTGTCACGCATTGCCCTGGCCATTGCCGTGACCACCAGTGCGCTGGGGACGGCGCAAACCCTCATCTTTGACGAGGTAGATTCAGGCGTGGGCGGCGCGGTGGCCGAAACCGTAGGCCGCTTGATGAAGCAACTTGGCATGGATCGCCAAGTGCTTGCCGTGACCCATTTGCCACAAGTCGCCGCTTGCGCAGACCATCACTTGCTGGTGTCTAAGCACAGCGATGCACGGGGCACAGCGAGTCAAGTTACTGCCCTCAGTGCCGATGCACGTGTGAACGAAATTGCACGCATGCTGGGCGGCGAAAAGTTATCTGACACCACCCTGGCACACGCGCGTGAAATGCTTCAACACTCGGCAAAGACGGGAAAACGATGAAACAAGAACTGGTGCTCATCACTGGGATGTCAGGCTCTGGAAAGTCCGTAGCCCTGCACGCCCTGGAAGATGCGGGTTATTACAGCGTAGACAACCTGCCCCCCGAACTGCTCTTGCCCTTTGTGCAGCTCGAGCAACAACACAGCGCCAGCAAAGTAGCCATCGCCATGGACGTACGCAGTGCCAACTCCCTGCCTTTGGTGCCCGCCCAACTGGCCCATTTGCGCACCATGGATGTGGATGTGCGTTTGTTGTTTTTAGACGCCACCACCGAAACCTTGGTGCATCGCTTCTCCGAAACACGACGCCGTCACCCCCTGTCGCGACAGGATGGGCAAGACGTGGTGCGAGACCAGCAGCGCGACTTGGTGGAAGCCATTGAGCATGAGCGCGAGCTCCTCGCCGAGCTGCGTGAAGAATCACACATCATTGACACCAGCTTGTTGCGCAGCAGCAAGCTGCAGGGCTACATCAAGTCACTCATCTCGGCGCCTGCCACGCAACTGACACTCATGTTTGAATCGTTCGCCTTCAAACGCGGCATTCCCGTGCATGCCGACTATGTGTTTGACGTGCGGATGCTGCCCAACCCCCACTATGAAAGCGCCTTGCGACCGCTCACGGGTCGCGATGCCCCCGTGGCCGACTGGTTGGCCGAACACGGTGCCGTAGAAAAGATTGCCAGCCAAATCACCGACTTCATGAACACATGGTTGCCAGACCTCAACCAAGACCATCGCAGCTATGTGACGGTGGCGATTGGCTGCACTGGCGGCCAACACCGCTCGGTGTATTTGGTTGAATTGCTGTCTAAGCGCTTTGCCCAAGAATGGGTCACGCTCAAGCGTCACCGCGAGCTAGACATTGCGCCTTGAAGTTCTAGCAATTTGCGTACGGGCGCTGGCAAGCCCAATGCGGCCCAATCGGTCTGACTCACCCACTGGCCCCGACTCATCCCCTCTTGCGTCGATGCACCCCACTTCAGCGCAACGGGCAATGGCAGTCGCACTGGGTGCATGTGCAAATCCTTGTGCGTGAGCACATGTTTGAACACCTCCCCCTCTTGCAACTGCGCGTGATATTCGCGGGGCAAAGCCGCCAACAAGGCGTCATAGCTTTCAAACACAGGCAAGCAATACAAACCTGCCCAAACACCCGATTGCGGACGCTGTACCAACCAAACCTCGCTTTGACTGGTCACAGCGTGCAACAACCACAACTGCTCTGAGCTGCGTTTGAGCTTGCGTGATTTGACTGGGTAGGCTTCAGGCTGGCCTTGGGCCTTGGCCACACAGGCGTCAGCCACGGGGCATTGCCCACAGTTCGGTTTTTTGGATGTGCACACGGTGGCGCCCAAGTCCATCACGCCTTGGGTGTAGCGCGGCATGGCATTTTTCAAATCACGCTGGGGTAGCATGGTTTGGGCGATAGCCCAAAGGTCTTTTTCTGCACGCGAAGTCGCCAAGTCTTGTTGAAAGCCCAAATAACGTGACAGCACACGTTTGACATTGCCATCCAAGATAGCCACAGGCTCACTAAAACACAGCGATGCCACCGCAGCTGCGGTGGAGCGGCCAATGCCTGGCAATGTTTGTAAAGCTTCCGCGCTGCGCGGAAACACACCGCCATGCAACGCCACGACGTCAATGGCGGCATGGTGCAGGTTGCGGGCACGGCTGTAGTAACCCAAACCACTCCACAGGCCTAACACCTCGTCTTGATGCGCTGCCGCCAAATCAGCCACGGTGGGAAAGCGAGCCATGAATCGACCAAAGTAGTCCCGCACAGTCAGCACTTGTGTTTGCTGCAACATGATTTCAGACAACCACACCGCATAAGGGTCTTGTGTGTTTTGCCACGGCAAGTCATGGCGACCATACTTTTTTTGCCACGCCACCACTGTGTCGCCAAAGCTTTTGGCGCTCGTCATGGTTTTTGACACACGGGGCAAAAATAGGTGGAGCGTTGACCTTGTTGAATGCGACGAATTGTCGTACCGCACACACGACAAGACTTGCCTTCGCGGTCATACACATGGGCTTCGAGCTGGAAATAGCCGGTCTTGCCATCTGCACTCGAGAAGTCACGCAAGGTGCTGCCACCTTTCTTCACCGCACGGGCCAACACATCTATCACGGCTAACCTGAGCTTTTCGGCGCGGGGACGACTGAGACGCGCAGCGCGCGTGGTGGGGCGAATGCCAGCAAGAAACAACGCTTCTGACGCATAGATATTGCCCACACCCACCACCAATTCGCCACCCAGCAGCACTTGTTTGATGGCGGTTTTGCGGTTGCGCAAACCCCGGTGAAAGGCCTCCAAGTCAAAACCACCATTCAAAGGCTCCACCCCCAAGTGGCCCAACAGCTTGACCGCCTCCGCGCTTTGCTCGCTGGGGGCAAACACCACCGCACCAAAGCGGCGCGGGTCGTTAAGCCGAAGCAGCCCTTGGGTGGTGTCTAAATCAAAGTGGTCGTGGACTTGGGGCGTGCTGCGGTCGTGGCCAAACAACAAGCTGCCCGACATGCCTAGGTGCCACAGCAGCAAGCCATGGTCCAAATCAACCAGCAAATACTTGCCACGTCGACGCACACCCAACACCTGTTGACCTAGCAATGAGGCAGGCTCGCAGCCCAAAGGCCAGCGCAGCGGTTTGCCCACACGCACCCCGGTCACGCGCGCGCCAGCGATGCGGTCGGCAAAGCTCAAACGGGTGACTTCAACTTCGGGTAATTCGGGCATGGACGGCTCAGAAAAATAGTCAGCGATTATGATGCGATCATGAAATTGCCCTTGTCAGCTGTCCCTCTTTGGGCCTTGCGCCTCTTGCTCACCACAGCTATGGCCTGCTTTGTGCCTGTTGCGGCTCACGCCCAAGACAACGAAACGAGCAAGTCAGAAAACTCTGCGTTGACGGGTGAGCTACTGTACGAAATTTTGCTGGGCGAGATGAATCTGCGCCAGGGCGAACCTGCTGCTGGTTTTTCACTCTTGCTTGATGCAGCGCGCAAGTCCAAGGACGCGCAGCTTTACGACCGCGCCGTTGAAATCGCGCTGCAAGCGCGCTCGGGCGATGGCGCGTTGATGGCAGCGCGCGCTTGGGCTCAGGCTTGGCCCAAAGACCGCAGGGCCAACCAACAAGTGCTGCAAATCTTATTGGCCCTCAACCAAGTGCCTGAGAGCCTAGAGCCCCTCAAAAAAGAAATCGAGCTCACACCCGCCACCGAGCGCGATGCCACCATCAATGCCATTCCCAGATACTTTGCCCG
>JAVLFR010000196.1:0-10982 GCA_046052785.1 Limnohabitans sp.
CTCGGGCTTGCCGGTAAACTTGGCGCGGAGCTCCGGGTCTTGCGTCGCAATCCCAACTGGGCACGTGTTCAAGTGGCACTTGCGCATCATGATGCAGCCCTCAACCACCAGCGGTGCGGTGGCAAAGCCAAACTCATCAGCGCCGAGTAAAGCACCAACGGCTACATCGCGGCCCGTTTTCATTTGACCATCGGCTTGCACGCGGATACGTCCGCGCAAGCCGTTCAACACCAAGGTTTGTTGGGTTTCTGCCAAACCGATTTCCCAGGGCGAGCCAGCGTGCTTGATCGAGGACCAAGGCGATGCGCCTGTGCCACCATCGTGGCCGGCGATCACCACATGATCGGCCTTGCACTTGGCCACACCGGCGGCGATGGTGCCGACGCCGATTTCAGCGACCAACTTCACGCTGATGTCCGCGTGCGGGGCAACGTTCTTCAAATCATGGATGAGCTGCGCCAAGTCTTCGATGGAATAAATATCGTGGTGAGGCGGAGGAGAAATCAAACCCACACCAGGCACGCTGTAACGGAGCTTGCCGATGTACTCCGAGACTTTAGAGCCTGGCAACTGGCCACCTTCACCCGGCTTGGCGCCTTGAGCCATCTTGATCTGAATTTGATCAGATGATGATAAATATTCAGCCGTGACACCAAAGCGTCCCGAAGCCACTTGCTTGATGCGCGAGCGCAGGCTGTCGCCAGCCAGCAAGGGCATATCGACTTCGACCACATCCGCACCAATGATGGATTTCAGGCTATCCCCCTGCTTGATGGGAATGCCCTTGAGTTCGTTGCGGTAACGCGCGGGGTCTTCACCGCCCTCGCCCGTGTTGGATTTGCCGCCAATACGGTTCATCGCCACGGCCAAGGTCGCGTGTGCTTCGGTGGAGATAGAACCCAAAGACATTGCGCCCGTGGCGAAACGTTTGACGATTTCTGTCGCAGGTTCGACCTCGTCTACCGAAATCGCTTTGGCTGGGTCAATCTTGAAATCAAACAAGCCACGCAAGGTCAGGTGACGCTTGTTTTGGTCGTTGACGATTTGGGCGTACTCTTTATAGGTGCTGAAGTTGTTCGAACGCGTGCTGTGCTGCAACTTGGCAATCGCATCTGGCGTCCACATGTGCTCTTCGCCGCGGGCGCGCCAGGCGTATTCACCGCCGGTGTCGAGCATGTTGGCGAGCACAGGGTCTTCGCCAAAGGCGGCCTTGTGCATGCGAATACCTTCTTCGGCCATTTCGAAAATGCCGATGCCTTCCACACGACTGGGGGTTCCAGTGAAATACTTTTGGATGGTTTCGCTGTTGATGCCAATGGCCTCAAACAACTGCGCACCACAGTAAGACATGTAGGTGGACACGCCCATTTTGGACATGATCTTTGACAGACCTTTGCCGATGGCCTTGATGTAGTTGTAGATCGCCTTGTCGGTGGACAAGTCCGCTGGCAAATCTTTGTGCAAGTTGGCCAGTGTTTCGAGCGCGAGGTAGGGGTGCACGGCTTCTGCGCCATACCCCGCCAACACAGCGAAGTGGTGCACTTCGCGTGCGCTGCCTGTTTCCACCACCAAGCCCGCGGTGGTGCGCAGGCCCTCACGCACCAAATGTTGGTGAATCGCTGACAAAGCCAGCACCGCAGGAATCGCCACTTGAGTGGCGCTCACTGCGCGGTCGCTGATGATTAGGATGTTGTGGCCGCCTTTGATGGCGTCCACCGCTTCTGCACACAACGAAGCCAACTTGGCTTCCACCCCATCGTGGCCCCACGCCAGGGGATACGTCATGTCGAGCGTGGCGCTTTTGAACTTGCCATGTGTGTACTGTTCGATGTCACGCAACTTGGCCATGTCAGCGAAGTTCAGCACGGGCTGGCTGACTTCCAAACGCATGGGCGGGTTGACTTGGTTGATGTCGAGCAAGTTGGGCTTGGGGCCCACGAACGACACCAAAGACATGACGATGGCTTCACGGATCGGATCAATCGGTGGGTTCGTCACTTGGGCGAACAACTGTTTGAAGTAGTTGTACAGCGGCTTGTTTTTGCTAGACAACACCGCCAAGGGGCTGTCGTTGCCCATTGAGCCAATGCCTTCTTCACCATTGATGGCCATAGGCGCCATCAAGAACTTGATGTCTTCTTGGCTGTAGCCAAAGGCTTGTTGACGATCGAGTAGGGACACCTCGGTGGCTTGGGCAGTTTCGCCTTCATGGCCTTTGACATCATCGAGTTTGATGCGGACGTTTTCAATCCACTGCTTGTAGGGCTTGTTGTTCGTCAGACCCGCTTTGAGCTCTTCGTCATCGATCATGCGACCTTGCTCGAGGTCAATCAAAAACATCTTGCCAGGCTGCAAACGCCATTTGCGCACGATTTTGCTCTCTGGCACAGGCAGCACGCCTGACTCAGAACCCATGATGACCATGTCGTCGTCAGTGATGCAGTAGCGCGATGGACGCAATCCGTTGCGGTCCAAGGTGGCGCCAATTTGGCGGCCATCGGTGAACACGATAGAAGCGGGGCCGTCCCATGGCTCCAACATCGCTGCGTGGTATTCGTAGAAAGCCTTGCGGCGCTCGTCCATGGTGCTGTGGTTTTCCCATGGTTCTGGGATCATCATCATCACGGCTTGGCTGATGGGGTACCCCGCCATCGTCATCAACTCGAGACAGTTGTCGAAAGTGGCGGTATCTGACTGATCGGCAAAGCTGATGGGATAGAGCTTTTTCAAGTCGTCGCCCAAGACAGGGGAAGACATCACGCCTTCGCGGGCCTTCATCCAGTTGTAGTTGCCTTTGACGGTGTTGATCTCACCGTTGTGCGCCACATAGCGATAAGGGTGAGCCAGTGGCCACTCGGGGAAGGTGTTAGTGGAGAAGCGTTGGTGCACCAAACCAAGGGCCGAGACGCAGCGCTCGTCGGTCAAGTCACGGTAATAGGTACCGACTTGGTCTGCCAACAACAAGCCTTTATAAATGATGGTGCGGCTTGACATGCTGGGCACGTAATACTCTTTGCCGTGCTTCAGGTTCAAGTGCTGAATGGCGGCACTGGCTGTTTTACGGATTACATACAGCTTGCGCTCTAGCGCATCTTGCACGATCACGTCATTGCCACGACCAATGAAGATTTGACGGATGACCGGTTCTTTTTCACGCACGCGGGGAGACATCGGCATGTCGAGGTTGACGGGCACATCGCGCCATCCCAGCAACACTTGGCCTTCAGCTTTGACCGCGCGGTCGAGCTCTTGCTCACAAGCCAGGCGGGACGCGCTTTCTTTGGGCAAGAACACCATGCCCACGCCGTACTCGCCCATGGGTGGCAAGTTGACACCTTGCTTGGCCATCTCCTCGCGGTACAAAGCGTCTGGCAATTGAATCAAGATACCTGCGCCGTCACCCATGAGTGCATCAGCCCCCACAGCGCCACGGTGGTCGAGGTTTTCCAAAATTTTGAGCGCTTGACCCACGATGGCGTGGCTCTTATGACCCTTGATGTGAGCCACAAAGCCCACGCCACAGGCGTCATGTTCGTTGGAAGGGTCGTACAAACCCTGAGCTTGCAGTTGAGCTTGATCGGCAGCCGTGGACATCGCGCATTCCTCAATAAATCAGCGGGACAAGAAGAATACTGCATTGCAGCATCCATGCCAAGAAAATTAATTGGGGTCAGAACCCAATTAATTAAAACTTGGCTTTTCCTTTAAATTAATTAGGGACAGGTTTAAGGCTTTGACCAAACGGACGACCGGGCTTGGTTTTGGTCAAGCGCCTGTCAGTTTGGGCTTGCAAATCAGCCACAAAGCGCTCATCGCCCAACGCCCAACCCCTGAGCGTGGCGTCGGTCAATGCACCCTGCTGGTCCGCGCTGATGCCAGCATGCACCAATTCGGCGTATGCCGCCTCACGCGCAAAGGGCGTGTTGCCCAAGCCCCAAAACAGCGGGTGCGGCGTGATGAGTCGATCGGTTCGGTGCCCTGCGTAGTGCCCGTAACTCGACCACGCGTAATCCTCTGGTTGCGCCACCATGTGCGCGCGCACGGGGTTGAGATCGATGTAGGCCATGCATGCCAGAAGATAGCGGTCAGTTTGAATCAACGTGGAGCGGTAACGCCCTTCCCACAAGGTGCCGGTGCGCGCGTGGACTTTATTGAACCCCTGCACATAACTGCGGCCTACGGCCTGCATCATCTTGGGCAGACCCTGATCTTGTTGGGGCGTGAGAAGCAAATGCAAGTGGTTACTCATCAGCACATAGGCATGTAGGTCCAACTTGTGCACGCGACTTTGCTCAAACAACAAATCGAGCATGCGCTGGTAATCCGCTGCAACGCGAAAGATATCTTGCCGGTTATTACCGCGCAAGATGACATGGTGCGGTAAGCCGGTCACGGTGAGACGAGGAAGGCGGGCCATTGCCGAATGGTAATTGGGATCTGACCCCGATTAATTAGACGCCAATTTTGAAGCGTGTTTCAGCCAATTCTTGCAAGCCAAACTCTGCCAGCAAAGCTGTCAAACGCTCCGCCGCACTGCGCTTTTTCTGCCCCGTGTGCTTGGCCAAGATGAGTTCGTTTTTCATGCTGTGCTCCCAACCCACCAGCTCAGTCACAGTCACGTGGTAGCCCATCGCTTCTAAGTACAAACAGCGCAGCACATTGGTAAGCTGGCTGCCCATCTCGCGCGTGTGCAGCGGATGGCGCCACAACTCAGCCAACGCTGTGCGCTGCAAGTTGAGCGCTTTGTTTTGGTTGAGCGCGCGTGCCAGCTCGGCTTGGCAGCAGGGCACCAGCACCATGTACTTAGCTTTCTTTTGCAAGCCAAATGCCATCGCGTCGTCGGTGGCGGTATCGCAAGCGTGTAGCGCGGTGACCACGTCGATCTGGTCGGGCAAAGCATCGCTGTGCGCGGACTCGGCCACGCTGAGGTTGAGAAACTGCATGCGCTCAAAACCCAAGCGCTGCGCCAGTGCTTGGGACGATGCCACCAACTCGCCGCGGGTCTCGATGCCGTAAATACTGCCCTTGCCTAGCCCCTTGAAAAACAAGTCGTAAATGATGAAACCTAAATACGATTTACCCGCACCGTGATCGGCCAAGGTGGGGCCCTGCTCGTTGGCGGGGAGTTCTTTCAAGAGCTTGTCGATGAACTGAAACAGGTGATACACCTGCTTGAGCTTGCGACGCGAATCTTGGTTGAGCTTGCCGTCGCGGGTCAGGATGTGGAGTTCTTTAAGCAACTCGATGGACTGGCCGGGGCGCAGGTCGAGGTCTAGAGGTTTGGGTGCGACAGCTTGTTTGTGTTTGGGCATGGGCTCATTGTGCCGTGGGAGTCCGTTGTTCAGCAGCACAGGCAGCACGCGCTGCGGCTTAACGTCGCTAACGCGCCGTAATGGCGCCTTAATGGCGCCGCATCACGCAATGACTGCGTTACTGAACAACTATTCGCTCACACTTAAACGAGTCTGAATACCCAACTTAGCCCACCCCGCCTGCCCCAACTGATTCAACACGTCTATATTGCGCTCAAAGATGAGCGACGCATCCGGATAGGCCGCCACCGCTTTGTCAATGCTCGCCTCGCGCAGCAAATGCAGCGTGGGGTAAGGCGTGCGGTTGGTGAAGTTCTCAATGTCGTCCACCTCCGTGCCACCAAATTGGTAGTGCGGGTGAAAGTCAGCCACTTGCAGCACGCCGTCTAACCCTAGGTCTATCAGCACATCGTCGCAGTCGGCCAAGAAATCGTTGAAGTCCAAAAAGTCGGGCAAGGCCTTGGGCGCGATGAGCAACGTGGTGTCGAGCTTGTCTGGGTCGGTCTTGGTCAAATATTGCAACTCTTCGCGCAGCATGGCCAACACATCAGCGGGCTCGGCGGATGCGCACACGCGGTAGCGCACCATGTCTTTGACGACTACCGCTTTGGCGAAGGGGCACAGGTTGAGGCCCACCACGGCTTCTAGCAGCCACTTTTGAGTGTCTTCGATGGCGGTTGCTTCTAAGTCACTCATGCAGTCAGTCTGGCGTGCTCACGCGTGGCGAAACGATCCGTCATGCCCGATAAATAGTCGGCCACAGCACGTGGCACATCGCTGCGCTGGGCATAAGCCGCGGGCATTTCTTGGGGCTTGGCCAAGTAGACGGCAAACAGTTCTTGCACCATCGCGCGAGCAACGTCGGTGTTTTGCATGACCTGCGGATGGCGGTACAAATTGCGAAACAAAAACGACTTGAGCGCTTTCGACTCTTCGTACATCGCCGCGCTGAACTGCAACAGTGCGGGACACTGACGCGCTTCGTCGGCGCTGACAGGGGCATGTTGGTCGAGTGCTGCGCGCGAGGCATTGATCACGTCGTACACCTGATCACTCAACATGCGGCGAATGGTTTCGTAGAGCAAGCGACGGCCTGGCGGAGTCGGCGACGCTTGTAAATGCGGGTAGTCCAACAATGTTTGTGCTTGATAGCGGGCAAACAACGACACCTCTTGCAACTGTTCGAGCGTGAGCAACCCAGAGCGCACGCCGTCATCAATGTCGTGCGCGTTGTAGGCAATAGCGTCGGCCAAGTTACAGAGTTGCGCTTCAAGGCTGGGCTGCGTGCCCTTTAAAAAACGCGCGGCCACGCCATTGGGCTCATCAGCATTGATGACTTCTGCATTGCGGCGCGCACAATGTTTCAAGATGCCCTCGCGGGTTTCGAAGCTCAAGTTGAGCCCGTTGAACGCAGGGTAGCGCTCTTCCAATTCGTCCACCACGCGCAGGCTTTGCAGGTTGTGCTCGAAGCCGCCGTGGGGGGCCATGCATTCGTTGAGCGCGTCTTGCCCAGCGTGACCAAAAGGCGTGTGGCCGAGGTCGTGCGCCAGGGCAATGGCTTCGACCAAGTCTTCATTCAAATTCAATGCACGGGCGATGGAGCGTCCCAGTTGCGCCACTTCGAGCGAGTGCGTCATACGGGTGCGAAACAAGTCGCCTTCGTGGTTCAAAAAGACTTGGGTTTTGTAGACCAAGCGACGAAACGCGGTGGAATGAACGATACGGTCGCGGTCACGCTGATGCGGGTTGCGAAAGCTGGGGGCGTGGGCGGGGGCTTCGGGCTCTTTGTATCTGCGGCCACGGGATTGTTCGGGCTGGCAGGCGTAGGGGGCGAGTTGGGGCATTGCTATTGTTTTCTGTGCTCGCTGTCGGCATGGGCGATGTGCCGCTTATTTTTCACAGCAATCATCAATAACTTGCGCCACCAAGGCATCGGGTGCGCCGCGTACGGTGGCTGAGCCAGGTGTGTCGATGAGCACGAATTTAATTTCACCGGCTTGGGCTTTTTTGTCCACGCGCATGTGGTGCAAGTAAACGTCTGCGCCAAGTTTGGGTCCGACAGTTGGCAAGCCTGCGCGTTCAATCAACCCGGTCAAGCGCGAGACAAACGCCTCGTCCACCAGACCCAAACGCTGCGAGAGATGCGCGGCCATGACCATGCCGCAGCCCACAGCTTCACCGTGCAGCCATTCGCCAAAGCCCAAGCCCGCTTCGATGGCGTGGCCAAAGGTGTGGCCAAAGTTGAGGATGGCGCGAATGCCCCCTTCGCGTTCGTCTTGGCCCACCACCCAGGCTTTGATTTCGCAGCTGCGTTTGACGGCATGCGCCAAAGCTTTGGGGTCACGCGCCAAGAGCGCGTCGAGGTGGCTGTCAATCCAATCCAAAAACTGCATATCGGCGATTGGGCCGTATTTGATGACTTCAGCCAAGCCCGCGCTCATCTCACGCTGGGGCAAGGTTTGCAAGGTGTCAAGGTCGCACACCACGCGTTGGGGCTGGTAGAACGCGCCAATCATATTTTTACCAATGGGGTGGTTGATGGCCGTCTTGCCGCCCACCGATGAATCGACTTGCGCTAACAGCGTGGTGGGCACTTGCACAAAGGGCACGCCACGCATGTAGCAAGCCGCGGCAAAGCCGGTCATATCGCCCACCACGCCGCCACCTAAGGCGAACAGCACGGTTTTGCGGTCAGCCCCTTGGCCCAGCAACTCATCAAAAATCAAGTTCAGGGTTTGCCAATCTTTGTGGCTTTCGCCATCTGGTAAGGCCACGGTGTGCACGTGTTTGTAAAGCGGCGCGAGTGCGGCTTGCAAACGCTCGGAATAAATAGGGCCCACGGTGTCGTTGGTGACGATGAGGGCCGCAGAGGCTTTGGGCAAATCGGCCCACGTGCTGGCGGCGTTGAGCAACTGTTCGCCAATCAAGATGCTGTAACTGCGCTCACCCAAGTCAATGGCAACGCGTTCGAGGTGTGGTGTGTTCGACATGGCTCAGATTCTGTGTGGCGGCGACACGCGCGGACGGTCCGCAGGCGCAGGGGGTGAAACGGGTTTGAGTTGCCCAGCGAGTTCGAGTTGCGACACAATCATGGAGACCAAGGCCGTCACGTTGGGGCGCCCCGTTTCGATGACGTAGTGGGCAGCGGCGCGGTAAAGCGGGTCACGCGTTTTCAGCAACTCGCGCAAACGCGCCTGCGGGTCGGCGACTTGCAGCAAGGGGCGGTTTTGGTCGTGACGCAAACGGCGAAACACCTCTTCTGGGCTAGAGCGCAAATAAAACACCTGGCCATTTTGGCGCAAGCGTTCACGGTTGATGGGGCGCAACACCGAGCCGCCACCCGTGGACAACACACCCTGGTGGTTGTGGCACAAATCGGCAAGGACTTCAGATTCGAGGTCGCGAAAGCGGTCTTCCCCTTCGCGCTCGAAAAATTCGCGGACCGAACAACCCAGACGGTGCTCAATCGCGTGATCCGAATCAACAAAGGGGAGGTGAAGCCGCCTGGCGAGTTGCCGCCCAACGGTTGTTTTGCCAGAACCCGGCAGACCCACCAAAACCAACAACATATGCTTTCTTAACGTGCAACGGCACTGTGTTCTAGCATTTTAGGGGTTATGAAGACCAGCAACTCTTGCTTGGCTTGGACCTTACGGCGGTTTTTGAATAAATAGCCCAGCACAGGGATATCCCCGAAAAAAGGGACTTTGTATTCGTCTTCTTGCTCACTGGTCTCGTAAATACCGCCAATCATGACGGTACCACCGTTTTCCACCAGCACTTGGGTCTTGATGTGCTTGGTATCGATCGCAAAGCCAGCGGGGGTAATTTGGCCCACGTTGTCTTTTGAAATATCCAACTCGAGCAAGATACCGCCCTCGGGGGTGATTTGCGGCGTGACTTCGAGCTTGAGGTTGGCTTTGCGAAATGCCAAAGTGGTGGCACCGCTGGCTGCCGCGATTTGGTAGGGCAACTCGGTGCCTTGCTCGATCACGGCTTTGGCTTGGTCAGCCGTGACCACGCGTGGGCTGGACACGACCTTGCCTTTGCCATCGGCCTCAAGCGCCGACAACTCCAGGTTCAAAAAACGGTTCTTGGCCGAGTTAAAGATGGACACCGCAAAGCTGGCAGAGGCAAAACCATTCAAGCTGGCAGCGGGCAAGTTGACAAAGCTGCCCGAGGTGTCGAGCGCTTTATCGGCGATGTTGAAACTGGTGCCTTGCAGCGCCGTGGGGTTGGCATTGGCGACGGCGTTGGCATTGGTCGGGCCCCATACGCTTTGTGCACCGCCTTGCCCCATGCCGCCCAAGCGCACGCCCAGCGTTTGACCAAAGGTGTCGCTGGCTTGCACGATGCGCGCCTCGATCATCACTTGGCGCAATGGGATGTCGATTTTGGCAATCATTTGCGCCACTTGGGTGAGCCGCTCGGCAATGTCTGTCACAAACAATTGATTGGTGCGTGGTTCAGCCATGGCGCTCCCGCGTGTGCTGAGCAGGCGCGAGCCCGCACCCACGGACGACAGACTCAAAGAGGCAGAGCTTGTGGGCGGCGCATAGCCCAGACCGCCGAAGCCACCCAGTCCAGCGCCATAAGTGCCCATTGCTGGCAGGTTTGGCCAAGCTGTGCCGCCCTGAATTTGGGTGAGCACATCCACCGCTTTGGCGTAGTTGAGGATAAAACCACGGGTTTGCAGGGGCTCAAGGTTTTGTGCGGCGAGCTTGCTTTCATATTCCAGCTTTTCACGCGCTGCAACTTCAGCACGTGGCGCAACCCAAAGCACATTCCCGTCCCTGCGCACGCTCAAGCCTTTAGCCTGCGACATGATGTCCAGCACTTGGTCCCATGGCACTTGATGAAGTCGCAATGTGAGCGAACCCGACACGCTGTCAGAGGTGATGATGTTGAGACCTGTGAAATCTGCCAAGATTTGCAAGGCCGTGCGCACCTCGATGTTTTGAAAGTTCATCGACATGGGGGCGCCCGTGAATGTTGATTGGGGCACTTGGCTATACACGGGCCAGGTGAATGCGCACAAGCCATAACAACAAACACGCCACAGAGCGCGACACATCCACGATCGCCACGCAAACTGGCCGCTCATGGTGAAGTCTCATGCAGGGGCAAGTGGACCTCACGGGTTTGCCATTCGCCTTGGGCTGACATTGCCAGCTCTTGCACCACCAACTGATGGGGCTGAACCGTCAGCAATTTGCCAAAGTCTTGTCCCAAGCGCTGGCCCACGCGCACGCGGTAAACGCTCATCATTTGGGCGGCTTTCTGGGTGCTTGTGGACGGCACCACCCTCACCAATGCCTCCACCCCTGTGGCCGATGCCATGTGCCCCACATATTGCAAACGCTCCCTTGGAAACGCCTCCAACACATCCCGCGCACGCATGAGCTCAGGCACAACCCAACGCGTGTAGCTGGCATGCTGCTGGGCATGCCCCCGTTGTACCAAGGCCCAACTGTGTGCATCAAAGGGATCCGCCATTGCTGTCCCGTCTGTGTTGCGATGGCTAGGCTCAAAAGCAGCCTCAACCCCCGTGAATTGGGGCAGCACGGCCCAGAGTTGCGCAGAAACACCGCCACCGGAATCGGCTTTGAGTGCCAACGATGACACCGTCACCCCCTGCGCAGCATTGGGCCACTGTGCCAGCCAATTGAG
>JAVLFR010000197.1:0-6460 GCA_046052785.1 Limnohabitans sp.
GATCTACACTTCTAGCTTCGTCGGCAGCGTCAGATGTGTATAAGAGACAGGTGTTGGCACATGGCAAGCACGACAAAGTGCGCATTTTCAAAATGCGTCGTCGTAAGCACTACCAAAAACGCCAAGGGCATCGTCAGCAGTTCACAGAGCTGCAGATTGCTTCCATCAACGGCTAAGGAGCATTTGACATGGCACAGAAAAAAGGCGGCGGCTCTACGCGAAACGGGCGTGATTCCAACCCCAAAATGCTCGGTGTGAAAGCTTTCGGTGGTGAGTTGATCTCTGCCGGCTCCATCATCGTGCGTCAGCGCGGTACCAAGTTCCACCCCGGTGTCAATGTAGGTGTGGGCAAGGACCACACCTTGTTCGCATTGGTTGACGGCCACGTGTCGTTCGGCGTTAAAGGCGCTTTGAATAAGCACATGGTCAACATCACACCCGTTTGATTTTTTCAAACTGATTTGTGACAAAGCCCCGACTTGTCGGGGCTTTACTTTTTACACTACACCCATGAAATTTGTTGACGAAGCCTATATCGACGTCGCCGCTGGTGATGGGGGGAACGGCTGCGTCTCTTTCCGTCATGAGAAATACAAAGAGTTCGGCGGCC
The DNA here is from genome assembly GCA_046052785.1 of Limnohabitans sp. Classification (GTDB taxonomy): domain Bacteria; phylum Pseudomonadota; class Gammaproteobacteria; order Burkholderiales; family Burkholderiaceae_C; genus Limnohabitans. Next base: position 611 of record JAVLFR010000197.1, read on the forward strand.
CTAACGGGGGTGACGGCGGGCGCGGTGGACATGTGTTCGCTGTGGCGGACCCCAACCTCAACACTCTCGTCGATTTCCGTTACTCACGCCGCCACGAGGCCAAGCGCGGCCAACACGGCATGGGTTCTGACATGTTCGGCCATGCAGGGGATGACATCACCTTGAAAATGCCCGTGGGTACCATCATCACCGACGTTGAGACGGGTGATGTGTTGTTTGAGTTGCTTGTGCCTGGCGAGGTGATCACCATCGCCAAAGGCGGTGACGGGGGCTTTGGGAATATGCGCTTCAAAAGCGCGATCAACCGTGCGCCGCGTCAAAAAACGCCTGGCTGGCCCGGTGAAAAGCGCGAACTCAAACTAGAGCTCAAAGTATTGGCAGATGTTGGCTTGCTGGGCATGCCCAACGCGGGTAAGTCCACCTTGATTTCTGCCATCTCCAATGCGCGCCCCAAGATCGCCGACTATCCCTTTACCACCTTGCATCCCAACCTAGGCGTGGTGCGTGTGGCCGCAGAGCAAAGCTTTGTGGTGGCCGATGTGCCCGGTTTGATTGAAGGCGCGTCCGAAGGCGCTGGCCTGGGTCATCAGTTTTTGCGTCATTTGCAGCGCACTCGGTTGTTGTTGCATCTTGTGGACATTGCTCCGTTTGATGAGGGCGTGGATCCTGTGGCGCAAGCCAAAGCCATCATCAACGAACTTAAAAAATACGACAAAGCTTTGTATGACAAGCCCCGTTGGATTGTGCTCAACAAGCTCGATATGGTTGCAGCCGATGTACGCGAAGCCGTGGTGGCTGACTTTGTCAAGCGCATGAAATACAAAGGTCCCGTGTTCCAAATCTCGGCGCTCACGCGTGAGGGGTGTGAACATCTGATCAAAGACATCTACAAGCACATCAAAGCGCAGCAAGTGGCAGAGCAGCCACCTGACTATGTCGATCCCCGCTTTGTTGAGTCCACGCCTGAATAAGCCAAGATGACCGTCTCTACCTCTACCGTGTTGCGTGATGCCCGTCGCATCGTGGTCAAGGTCGGCTCCAGCTTGGTCACCAATGAAGGCCGGGGCTTGGACGAGCAAGCCATTGGCGAATGGTGTCGCCAGATTGGCACCTTGGTGCGTGATGGACGCGAAGTGATCATGGTGTCGAGTGGTGCGATTGCCGAGGGCATGAAGCGCTTGGGTTGGACCAGTCGCCCTCAGGCGCTGCACGAATTACAAGCAGCAGCGGCGGTGGGTCAAATGGGCTTGGCCCAGATGTATGAAACCAAATTGCGTGAAAACGGTTTGGGTTCTGCCCAAGTCTTACTCACCCACGCCGATCTTGCTGATCGCGAGCGTTACCTCAATGCCCGCTCCACATTGTTGACCCTGCTCTCCCACGGCGTGTTGCCCGTCATCAACGAAAACGACACGGTAGTGAACGACGAAATTAAGTTTGGCGACAACGACACATTAGGCGCGCTGGTGGCCAACTTGGTGGAGGCAGATGCCCTCATCATCTTGACAGACCAAAAAGGCCTGTTCACTGCCGATCCGCGCTTGGATGCGATGGCCACCTTGGTGCAACAAGCCCGCGCAGGCGATGCCGCGTTAGAAGATATGGCAGGCGGCACAGGCTCTAGCCTAGGTAAGGGTGGCATGATCACCAAAATCTTGGCTGCCAAACGTGCCGCAGGCTCGGGGGCCTCTACTGTCATTGCCTGGGGACGCGAACCCGATGCTTTGCTGCGGTTGTCCCAAGGTGAAGCCATCGGCACATTGCTGGTGGCCCAAACCCAAAAACAACAAGCCCGCAAACAGTGGATGGCCGACCACTTGCAACTGCGCGGCTCAGTCACCATTGATGCGGGTGCCGCGCATCGGCTCAAGGCCGATGGCTCTAGCCTTTTGCCGATTGGCATGACCAGTGTAGATGGCGATTTTTCGCGGGGTGCTGTGATTGCCATCCTCGATGAGCGTGGCCACGAAGTGGCCCGTGGCTTGGCCAACTATGCAGCGGCTGAGGCACGGCTCTTGTGCCGTAAACCCTCAGCGCAAATGGCTGCCCTGATCGGTTATGCCGCGGAGCCAGAGATGGTGCACCGAGACAACATGGTGATCACCAAATAAAGTGCTTAGCGCAGGCCTGCCTGCGGGTCTGGATCAAACGAGGCGCCAGGAGGGAGTTCCATGTGGGCAGTCACGCCATATGGCTTGGTCATGCCACTGTTGTCCGGCGTTGCAATTTGCCCAGCTCTGACAAATCGGCTACGCGTGTCATAGCGCGGCAAAAAGCGTGACAGCTCGGTCAGCGCCATTTCGTAGACACCTCGCTTGAATTCCACCACCACATCCAGCGGCACCCAGTAGTCGTGCCAACGCCAAGCGTCAAACTCAGGGTGGTCGGTGGCGCGCAAATTCAAATGGTGATCGGGCACCACCATTTGCAGCAAAAACCAAATTTGCTTTTGGCCTTTGTAAAACCCGCGCGCGTCGCGTCGGATGAACCGGTCTGGCACCTCGTAGCGCAACCAATCTCGGGTACGGGCAACAATGCGCACATGCTCTTGTTTGAGCCCCACTTCTTCGTGCAATTCACGAATCATGGCCTGCTCTGGTGTTTCGCCACGGTCGATGCCGCCTTGTGGAAACTGCCAGCTGTGGGTGCGGATGCGTTTGCCCCAAAAAACCTGATTTTTCTGGTTGAGCAAGATGATGCCGACGTTGGGTCTGAACCCTTCTCGGTCAAGCATAATCAAACCTCAAATTTTTTAAACTGAGTCGATTATGCACAGAGCTGCAGCAATTCACTCAGAACTTGCCCTAATTCCCCACTCATTTGACGATTCGATTACACGCATGAAAGCCTCTCAGTTTCTGATCTCTACCCTCAAAGAAGCCCCAGCCGACGCTGAAGTGGTGAGCCACAAACTGATGATGCGTGCGGGCATGATCAAAAAGCTCGGCGCTGGCATCTACAACTACATGCCCATGGGTTTGCGCGTGATTCGCAAGGTCGAAGCCATCGTGCGCGAGGAAATGAACAAAGCGGGTGCGATCGAGCTCACCATGCCCGTGGTGCAACCGGCTGAACTTTGGCAAGAAACTGGCCGCTTTGACAAGATGGGGCCCGAGTTGCTGCGCATTCAAGACCGCCATGGGCGCGACTTTGTGGTGCAACCCACCAGCGAAGAGGTGGTGACCGACATTGCCCGTCAAGAAATTCGCAGCTACAAGCAACTGCCCAAAAACTTTTACCAAATCCAAACCAAATTCCGCGACGAGCGGCGCCCCCGTTTTGGTTTGATGCGTGGTCGTGAATTCATCATGAAAGACGCTTACAGCTTTGACCGCGATCCAACCAGCGCCAAGCAAAGCTACCAAGTCATGGCGGGCGCGTACCGTAATATTTTTGACCGCTTCGGCTTGACTTACCGCGCTGTGGCGGCCGACAGCGGCGCCATTGGCGGCGACTTGAGCGAAGAGTTTCAAGTGATCGCGGCCACTGGCGAAGATGCCATCGTCTATTGCCCCACCAGCCATTACGCCGCCAACATAGAAAAGGCCGAGGCCTTGGCCCCAACGCAAACACGCGGTGCAGCCACGCAGGCGCTCACCAAAACCGCCACACCTGGCAAGAGCACCTGCGAAGACGTGGCTGCTTTGTTGAATGTGCCCTTGAACACGACCGTCAAGTCACTGGTGTTGGCCACTGACACCCTCAACGACAAAGGTGAAGTCGTCAAATCGCAAGTTTGGCTCTTGCTCTTGCGCGGTGACCACGAGATGAACGAAGTCAAAGTGGGCAAGCTGCCGGGCATGGAGGGCGGTTTCCGCTTTGCCACGCTGAGCGAGATCGACGAGCACTTTGGCTGCAAACCTGGCTACCTAGGCCCCGTGAATTTAAAGAAGCCATTGAAAATAGTCGCCGACCGCGATGTGGCGGTCATGGCCAACTGGATTTGCGGTGCCAACGAAGCTGACTTCCACATGACGGGCGTCAACTGGGGGCGCGACGTGGCCGAACCCGATGTGGTGGCCGATATCCGCAATGTGGTGGCGGGTGACGCATCACCCGACGGTCAAGGCGTGCTCGCCATCGAGCGCGGCATCGAGGTGGGCCATGTGTTCTACCTTGGGACCAAATACAGCCAAGCCATGAACGCCACTTTTTTGGACGTGAACGGCAAACCGCAGTTCATGGAAATGGGTTGCTACGGCATTGGTGTCACACGTTTGCCCGCTGCCGCCATCGAGCAAAACCACGACGAGCGCGGCATCATTTGGCCCGATGCGATTGCCCCTTTCACGGTTGTCATTTGCCCCGTCAACATGGATCGCAGCGAAGACGTCAAAGCGGCTGCATTCAAGCTCTACGAAGAACTCTTGGCCTTGGGCGTGGACGTGATGTTGGACGATCGCGGCGAGCGCCCTGGCGCGATGTTTGCCGATTGGGAGCTGATCGGCGTGCCTCACCGCGTGACCATTGGTGACAAAGGCTTGAAAGACGGCGTGGTTGAGTACCAACACCGCCGCGACAGCGAATCGACCAAAGTAGCCGTAGCCGATGTCTTGGCGCATGTGAAGGCCAAGCTCGGTTTGTGAATCTGATGGCCCGCAGCCTGCGTCTGTTCAGTCGTGTGCCGCTTTTGTGTTGGATGTGTTTCATTGCGGCGGTGCAAGCGGGCACTCAACGCGAAGAACTTTTGATTGATTCAGTCCGCACTGCGCTGAGCGCAGCGGTGCATCAGTCGGGTCCGCCAGTGATGGTGCATGCCGATGTGACGGCGGCCAACGCATTTCAACAATGGCTCACCCAGACCGAGACACGTTTAGAAAAACAACTCCAACGTCGCAAAGCCAGTCGTGCTCCCGCCAATCTCGCCATCGCCGCCGCCGCGCCTAACGGCACACCTGATTTGCTGGCCCATGAATTGGCTAGCCCCCACTTGCGTCGTGAGTTTTTGCAAACTGTTTGGTACGAAAGCCAGCGTGCTGGCCTAGAGCCGTCACTTGTGCTGGGCCTCATTCAGGTGGAAAGTGGGTTTCGCAAGTTTGCCATCAGCACTGCAGGCGCAAGGGGCTTTATGCAAGTCATGCCGTTTTGGACGCGGGTATTGGCCCAGGGCGACGACAGTGTGTTGTTTCAAGCGCAAACCAATTTGCGCTTTGGCTGCGTCATCTTGCGGCACTACCTGAACGTTGAGAATGGCGATTTGATGTTGGCACTGGGTCGCTACAACGGGAGTCGAGGCCAGATGCAATATCCAAATGCCGTGTTGGCGGCGCAAAAAGGGTGGCAATGAAACCGTGGATTCTGATACTGTTTGCAGCTGTGTTGTCGGGCTGTGCCACCAAAGCGTACCGTGCGGTGGAGCAAGAGTGCGCCCCTGCGGCTTGGGCAGACTACCCTGAGAACAAGGTGCAGGTGGTGCAAACCCGTCAGCGCGTCATGCATGTCGCCACTGGCCTGCGCAACTGCTTTACGCGACAAGAGGGCAATCACCTGCGCACCATTTGTCACGACATCACGCGCCCCGAATTCATCAACTACCAAGAAGTTGTGGTGGTCGATCAAAACGAAGCCGTGCGCAACATGGCTATTGCTTCATGCTCGGTCAATGTGTGTCTGCAGCGCTATGGCAATGAAAAATGTAAAACAGATCAACTGCTAGAGCCCTTGCCGTCACCTGCTTATTCACCCGTGCCATTCATCGCCCCGAGCGCCATGCAATAAAAAACCCGCTTCAAAAAGCGGGCTTGAATCGAGTCCAGATGGCGTCAGCCATTGATGACTTTTAGCAACTCACCCGACTCATACATCTCCATCATGATGTCTGAGCCACCAATGAACCTGTCTCTTATACAC
>JAVLFR010000198.1:0-10909 GCA_046052785.1 Limnohabitans sp.
AAGGTGTCGGGGTCTGCAAACAAAATGTCAAACACCACCACCCTCGCACCTTTTTGATTCAACCATTGCAGCGCGCCAGCCAAAGTTTCTCGGGGCCATGGCCAGCGGCCAAACTCTGTGCGCATCTTGTCGAGGGAGCGTTCATCAATGTCGACAATGACGATTTGAGGATCAACCGCAGGCCCCCAGACGCGGCGCTTGATGAGCTGGTCATAACTTTGCGTGTCAAAACCAATGCCACTGTTGAGCTGCATCACACGAACGACAGACAAGGCTGCAATCAAAAAAACAATCACCCAGCGGACTCTGAGATGGTTTTGTCGTGCCAAAAAAAGTTGTAGAGCCTGAAAAGTCATGCTGATGCGTTGCGCTTAACGTGCACCCTCGCCGACCAAGGCATAGGGCGCCCAAAAAGTGGGGTGCGCATAAGCCGAGGTTTGCATCAGTTGCAACATGGACTGACGCAGGGCTTGGGCTCGGCTGATTTGAGGTTTTGTTTTGTAAAGCTCAAACGTGTGGGTGGTCAGTCGCATCGCACTTTCGCTCTCAACGGACCAATGGGTAACCAATAAACTCCGACTGCCCGCATAAAAAAAGCCTCTTGCTAAACCAGACAACGCCTCTTCCACCTTGCCGTCAGCGCCCGCTGTGTTGCAGGCGGAAAGAACGACCCAGTCCGCATTCAGTCGCAGGCCCATCACATCTTCTAGCGTGAGCAGGGGGGAGCTGTTTGGATCCGTCACTGCCGACATGGCGAGGGCAGGTTGTTCTAACTTTGGGAGATCGCCGGGGAGTAAGCCATGCGTCGCAAAAACCACAATTTGCTGGTCATACAGTTTGGCATCGTCACTGGCCTTGATCACGGATTCGCGGGTTGCTTGCTCACCCAGAAAAATGTCAGTTTGGAGGTTGGCACTCAGCAGTTTGGCCAGAGACAACACCTCGTCCCGTGTTTCTGGCAGTGGGGGTAAAGAAGCGTATTGCAATTGATTGACCGAATTTTTCTCGATGTCTGCATAGGCGGTATGCTGGTTGAGCATCGCCCTCACATTGGATTTGCCACTGCTCGAGTTGGCGTTGACAGCAAAGCTGGGATCGCCCCAAGCCATCAATGGTTTTTTGCCTGAGGGTGTTTTTGCAAGCGCTTTGAGGGCCACCCAAGCGCTGGACGAGGACACATGGCTGATGCCAATGTCCCGAATCAACCAAGGGGCTTGGGCATGATCGGCTTTGGTCCAAGGCTGTTTGACCAACACGGCAAAAGGCAATTGCCCCAAGGCCCCCGAGGTGGCGACGATCAGGTGCTCCTTGCCCGAGAGCATGTCTTCAAAGGGGCTCAGCAGCTGTTGGTAAAGGCGGTAAGAGCTTTCAAAACTAAATCGTGGGGCTTTGCTGCCTCGGTCTGCGACGTCTAGCGTGCTGCGAAGCGTTTTAACGGCGTCTGAAATTTGTTGTTGTGTGATGGCGCTGCGGTGTAAGCGCGTTTGCCCAGTCTTGTCTATGGCGAAAACATAGGTGTCGTTTTCCATTGGGACAATGCTGACCAAGATTTCGTCTTGACCCAAGAGGTTGGCGATGTCTGCAGGTGAAGGCGCTTTGGGCTGTAAAAGTTGGAAATACTCGGGGTACTCTTTTTGGATCTGGGTCTTGTAGCCGCGCCGTAGGGTTTCAATCTCTGAAACACGTTCACGCATCGCCTTGACCACTTCAGGATTAAGTTTTTGTTGTTGAGACTCGCCTGCTTGGGCCGTGATGTACCCATAAAGGGTGTTGAGTTCAGTTTTAGCGTCTTGGTCCATTCGGGCGACTTGACCTAAGCCTGGTTTTTTGATGGCCGCGCGCGCTGCTGCATCTGAAATGGCCTGCTGCACAGACGACACCATGAGGTGATTAGACGCCGCAAATGCAAGTGCGGCTGCATTAGGTTGCGTCGCTTGGTTGTTCGCCAACAAGCGGATGTATGTTTTGTAAATGTCTTGGCGCAGTGCCAAGCGAAATGGGGACTCTTCGAATTGGTTGGATAGGCTCTCAGGAGCGCTCAAGTTGCGCGCCGCCTGGGCCAGTTCGCTCAGGGCCATCTCTTGACGAGCTGGGTCTTTGGCAAGCGCCATGCCATAAAGCCCGCGCTTGAAGGCAGTGAAGTAATGCTCCGCGCCGAAGTTGTTGACGGCGTTGGTCAAAGAGCCTCGAAACATGTTTACAGCATCTTGGGTGCGTCCATTATTTAAGAGTGTGAGACCCCTTAAATCAACCATTCGCGCAATCGGTTTGAGTCGGTCATTGTCGCCAACTGCTTTGTCAAGGCTTTCGAATTCTTGCAACGCTTCGGGCCAGCGTTTTTGAGCCACAAGACTTTTGTTGATGCGAAGACGGCTGAAGATGGATTGGGCGGTTGCGTCTGCAAGCCCCATGTCGAGTTCAAGACGGCGTACTTTTTGAGCGATTCTGAATGCGTCGTCATAGCGGCCTTGCGCAAAGTAAAGATCTGCCACTCTTCGGTAGAAGAAGCCCATTTGATCTTCGGTGAATTGGTATTTGTTCAGGATGGACTGGGCTTCTCTTAAGGACTCTTGGGCCTCGAAAATTCGACCACTTTCGATCAGGGACACTGCGAGCTCTACGGCCGAGGCCACATGCCATGATCTGCCATTTTGAATATCTTTTGGCGTGGCATACATCTCCCATTTGGTCAGCTCCAAACCTTTGTCTTTGGCTCGGCTGGCCTCTGCAATCGAAGTTTCAAAATTCCCTTGTCGCAACAGAAGGCGTGCTTTGGTTCTGTGGTATTCCATTTCTGCCCGAACAGACCAATAGCCAATGACGTTGGTTCTGAATCGACTGAAATCTCTGGGAATGATGGCCCCAGCTTCTTGAAGCAAGGCCGCTGCTTTTTTGAGTTGGTGTTCATCAAGATAGGCCAGGGCCAGCCGTGACCGGATGCGAACCATGTGAACGGGATGCTTTTGCTCGCGAAGAATATCCTCCAACAGCGCGAAGCCTTCCGCCGTGTTGCTGGAGTTAGATATCAGGAATGAGCCAAGTGGCCACTTGGCTTCAATGCTGGGTGACGCCGCAAACCAAGCCCGAAGATTGCGCTCTTGCGCGTTGGGGTCACCTAACTTGAATGCAATCGCATCTTGATTTCGATACCACTGATTGAGTGATTGAGGGGTCATCCCTTCAGGCGGCGTCTGCTGAAGGAGCGCGCGCAAATTTTGCGCTTCTGCAGGTGAAATTTTCTGAAGGGAGGCGAGTTCGTCCGCTATCGCGGTGTGGCAGACAAACACCCAACACAAGCCAGCCCATTGAGCCGTCTTATACAAACCCCGAAAAAGTCTTGGTACGCATGCCATTCACTGAGCATACCAAGAACTCTTGACTCAGCGCAGCACCAACACAGGCACAGGGGCATGTGTGAGAACTTGTTGTGTCTCACTGCCTAGCAGCAAACGCTTGATGCCTCGACGACCATGCGAGGCCATCACGATCAAGTCGACTTTGTGCTTTTTGGCTGTTGCAATCAAGGCGTCCGACACGATGTCCGATTTCACCACCACGGCCTTGGCGATCACGCCCTTGGCTTTGGCTGCTTTGAGCACAGCGTCCAATATTTTTTGAGCCCCATCTGTCCAGCCCGTTTCGATTTTTGAAACCTCTGCGGCGCTCAAGGGCAAGGCGCCTTCAAAGTAGCTCTGGGGGTAACGTGGCGTGACTTTGACAGCAATCAGCTCCGCTCCGCTGAGGGCGGCCAGCTCGATGGCGCTTGCAATGGCTTTTTTTGACAAGTTGGAGCCGTCTGTGGCGACCAAAATTCGTTGGTACATAAATTACCCCTTTGGTTGATTTGACTTTCAGCTTACTCGCCTTGACACAAGATGGGTTGATCCATGTCAATCTTTATTAAGCTGAACCCGTTAGGCTAAGGGCCTTATGGATGCTGTTCATTCAAACTTCAAGCTGTTAGATGACCGCCAAGAGTGGTTGCGGTTCAGTCAGCCGCACCCAGCCTCAACCTCCCTCGCCAATCGGGACAGCTGGGATTCGCATATGGTGATTCAAGGCATGCACTGCGCCGCTTGCGCTTTTGCTGTGGAAGAGGCGCTGCTGGCTGTGCCTGGCGTCCATGCGGCTGAAGTTAATGCGGCCACGCAACGCGCCAAAGTGGTGTGGTCTGCCGATTTGGTCAAGCCCTCTGCATGGATGGCTGCGATCGCCAAGGCGGGCTACAGCGCCTTACCCGCAGCAGACAGCAGCTTGCGTCAAGCGCGCAAGGAAGAAGGCCGTCGGGCACTTTGGCGTTGGCTGGTGGCCGGCTTTTGCATGATGCAAGTGATGATGTATGCCTATCCCGCCTATGTGGCCAAAGACGGTGACATAAGCCCCGATATGGTGTTTTTGCTGCGATGGGCATCATGGGTGTTGACCTTGCCTGTGGTGCTGTTTTCTTGCGGGCCTTTTTTGAGCAACGCCCTGAGAGACATTCGTGCGCAGCGCGTGAGCATGGATTTGCCAGTTGCCCTCGGCATGGTGATCACTTTCTTGCTAAGTTCGGCCGCCACGTTTGAGCCCCAAGGACTGTTTGGCGCCGAGGTCTACTACGACTCACTCACCATGTTTGTGTTTTTCTTGCTCACAGGCCGCTGGCTTGAGTTGCGTGTGCACGACCGCACGGCGGGTGCCCTAGAGGCTTTGATGAACCGACTGCCCGATAGCGTGGAGCGTCAGTTGCGCAGCGGTGAGTTTGAGCGCGTGGCTGTACGCCGAGTGATGGTGGGTGATGTGGTGCGCGTTTTCCCCTCAGAAAGCTTTCCCGTCGATGGTGTGATTTTGCAAGGACAGACTTTGGCAGACGAGGCTTTGCTCACGGGCGAGTCACGCCCCCAAGTCCGTGGTGTGGGGGATACGGTGGTCGCTGGTAGTCACAATTTGAGCGGCATTGTCACGTTGCGGGTGGTGCAAGTCGGAGAGGGCACGCAGTTCTCGCAAATTGTGTCTCTCATGGAAAACGCCTCGCTGCAAAAACCGCGCTTGGCACAGGTGGCGGATCGCATCGCCAAACCCTTTTTGATTGGCGTGTTGGTGTTGGCCGCCTTATCAGCACTGTATTGGTGGCCCACCAACCCCGGCCACGCGTTGATGGTGGCGGTCGCGGTGTTGGTGGTGACGTGTCCGTGTGCGTTGTCACTCGCGACCCCAGCGGCCATGTTGGCCGCTGCAGGCAATTTGGCCCGTCACGGTGTGCTGGTGCGTCACCTGCAAGCCCTAGAGTCTTTGGCTGAGATAGACACCGTCATTTTTGACAAGACGGGCACGCTCACCCAAGACGGGCAACGCATCACCCAAGTCATGACGGCCGAGGGGGTTGACGTCGATCAGGCTTTGCAGTGGGCGGCGGCCTTAGCCCAGCATTCTCTGCATCCTTTATCACGCGCTTTGGTCAAGGCGCAAGAAGCCTCAGCGCTCGGCCTCACCCTGTCCGCGCAGGAGGTGTCTGAAAAAATTGGATCAGGGCTAGAGGGCCGTGTCCCTGAGTTACTCCGTTTGGGCTCAGCTGCCTTTTGCGCCCCTAAGACCCAGGCCATACCTGTCGAAGCTGCGGTTTGCCAGGTGCACTTGTGCACGGCAGAGGCATGGCTGGCGAGTTGGCAACTGTCCGAAGACGTTCGCCCAGATGCCGCGCAAACCGTGCAAGCCTTGAAAAACCTCCATATCGACGTGTGGTTGTTGTCAGGTGATCGGCCTGAATCGGCTCAGCATGTGGCGCAAGAGGTGGGTATCACCCAGGCATTTGGGGCCTGTACACCACAAGACAAGCTGTCACGCATGCAAGCTGCCCAACGCCAGGGTGCGCGCGTGGCGATGGTGGGGGATGGCCTGAACGATGGCCCTGTGTTGGCGGGGGCTCACGTGTCGATGGCTTTTGGCCATGCGGTGCCTTTGGCCCAGTCGACCTCGGATTTCGTCTTGATGGGCAACAGCTTGCTGGTGGTGGCCCAAAGCGTGCAGTTGGCTAGACGAACCTTGCGGGTGGTCAAGCAAAACTTGATCTGGGCCGCGGCTTACAACGCCTTGTGTGTGCCTTTGGCGGTGGTGGGCTGGTTGCCCGCTTGGTTGGCTGGCTTAGGCATGGCGCTCAGCTCGTTGTGGGTGGTGTTGAACTCTTTGCGACTCACCAAGGGCATGTGATGGATATCTTGTATGTGTTGATCCCGCTGTCAGTACTTTTGGTTCTATTTATTTTGGGAGGCCTCTGGTGGGCGATTCACAAGGGCCAATTTGACAGCGTGGAGCAAGAAGGCGAGCGTATTCTGCGTGACGATTGATTTGAATCAATAACTCCTTAGTCTTCTTTGAGGATACTGATTTAAAAATGAAAGGTGACCGATGAACTCTTCAGAACAAGCCGTCTACAGCGACACCGTGGTACGGCAGTTTTCCATCATGGCGGTGGTTTGGGGTGTGGTGGGCATGTTGGTTGGCGTGATCATCGCTTGTCAATTGGCTTGGCCCGAACTGAACTTTGGCATTCCTTGGTTGAGCTATGGCCGTTTGCGTCCATTGCACACCAATGCGGTGATTTTTGCCTTTGGCGGTTGCGCGCTGTTTGCCACAAGCTATTACGTGGTGCAGCGAACCTGCCACACGGTCCTGTTCTTGCCCAAATTGGCCGCTTTCACCTTTTGGGGTTGGCAGTTGGTGATCTTGGCCGCTGCGGTCAGCTTGCCTTTGGGTTTTACCCAAGGCAAGGAATACGCCGAACTCGAGTGGCCGATTGATATTCTGATTGCAGTGGTGTGGGTGGCCTATGCCGTGGTGTTCTTTGGCACGGTCGGCACACGCAAGGTCAAACACATTTATGTGGCCAACTGGTTCTATGGCGCCTTCATCATTGCGGTGGCATTGCTCCACATCGTCAACAGCGCGGCCATTCCCTCAGGTCTGATGAAGTCTTACTCGGCTTACGCTGGCGCACAAGATGCGATGGTGCAGTGGTGGTATGGCCATAACGCGGTGGGCTTTTTCTTGACCGCTGGCTTCTTGGGCATGATGTATTACTTCATCCCCAAGCAAGCGGGTCGCCCTGTGTACTCGTATCGCTTGTCAATTGTTCACTTCTGGGCTCTGATCTTCACTTATATGTGGGCGGGTCCTCACCACCTGCACTACACCGCCTTGCCTGACTGGACGCAGTCCTTGGGCATGGTGTTCTCGCTGGTGTTGTTGGCGCCTAGCTGGGGTGGCATGATCAACGGCATCATGACCTTGTCTGGCGCATGGCACAAACTGCGTGATGACCCGATTCTGCGTTTCTTGATCGTGTCTTTGTCGTTCTATGGCATGTCCACCTTTGAAGGCCCCATGATGGCCATCAAGACGGTCAACGCGCTGAGCCATTACACCGACTGGACTGTGGGCCATGTGCACTCGGGTGCTTTGGGTTGGGTGGGCTTGGTGTCCATGGGCTCGATTTACTTTTTGATTCCAAAGTTGTTCGGCCGCAAAGCCATGTTCAGCGTCAAGGCGATCGAAGTCCACTTTTGGTTGGCCACTATCGGTATCGTGTTGTACATAGCTGCCATTTGGATTGCGGGTGTTATGCAAGGTTTGATGTGGCGCGCGATCAACGCCGACGGCACCTTGACTTACACCTTTGTCGAGTCTGTCAAAGCCACGTATCCGTTTTACGTGATTCGTGTGGCAGGTGGCTTGCTCTACTTGAGCGGCATGCTCATCATGTTGTGGAACGTCGTCAAGACGGCTACCAGCGGTAACGCTGTGACCGTGACCATTCCAGCACCAGCCCACGCCTGAGGAGAAACACATGTCTGATAACAATTCCAAAGGCTTCTCGCACGCCAGTGTGGAGACCAATAACTTTTTGATGATCGTGTTGATCTTGATTGCTGTCGCCTTCGGCGGCTTGGTAGAGATCGTGCCTTTGTTCTTTCAAAAGTCCACCACTGAGCCGGTGACGGGCGTCAAGCCCTACACCGCGCTGCAATTGGCGGGGCGTGATGTGTACATCCGCGAAGGTTGCTACAACTGTCATTCCCAAATGATTCGCCCCTTCCGTGCAGAAACGCTGCGTTATGGCCACTACTCAGTGGCAGGTGAGTCTGTCTATGACCACCCCTTCCAATGGGGCAGCAAACGCACCGGCCCAGACTTGGCGCGTGTAGGCGGCAAGTACAGCGATGAGTGGCACCGTGTTCACATGAACAACCCACGTGACTTGGTGCCCGAGTCGAACATGCCTGAATATCCCTGGTTGTTAAAAAACACCATCGATGCAGCACAAGTGCCCGTCAACATGGCCGCTTTGCGCAAAGTGGGTGTGCCCTACACGGATGAAGAGATTGCAAAGGCCTCCGAAGATGTCAAGGGTAAAACCGAAATGGACGCTGTGATCGCCTACCTCCAATCACTGGGCCTCGCGCTCAAATAAGGAGTCACCCCATGGATGTCAATACGCTGCGAGTCGTCACCACCGTGCTCTCATTTGCTGTGTTCATCGGCATCATGGTGTGGGCTTTTTCCCGACGTAACAAAGAAGATTTTGAGGCCGCTTCCAAGCTGCCCCTCGATCAAGACTGAGGCCAAGTTGCTTTTGTAAAGGAATCGAATCATGAGTGATTTCACAAGTAATTTTTGGTCCATCTTCGTGGCGGGCATCTCCATTTTGGGAGTCGTTTATTGCGCAGTTTTGCTGTGGTTTTCGGCCCAAGTCAAAGTGGGTGCGCACGACCCCATCGATGGCACAACAGGCCACGTGTGGGATGAGGACTTGCGTGAAATGAACAACCCCTTGCCGCGTTGGTGGCTGTGGTTGTTCATCATCACCATGGTGTTTGCTGTGGTGTACGGGCTGGCTTATCCAGGGCTAGGCAGCTTTGGGGGCCTTTTGGGTTGGAGTTCAGCGGGTCAATATGACGCGGAGTTGGCCAAGGCCAACCAAGACCTCGAGCCTTTGTACGCTGCATTCAACGCCCAAACACCTGAGCAACTCTCTCAAGACCCCAAAGCCATGGCGGTGGGTGAGCGTTTGTTCATGAACAACTGTGCCCAGTGCCACGGCTCTGACGCGCGTGGCTCGAAGGGCTTCCCAAATCTGACCGACAAGGACTGGTTGCACGGGGGCACCCCAGACAAAATCAAAGAGACCTTGACCCAAGGCCGCATTGGCCAAATGCCCCCGATGGCTGCGGCAGTGGGCACGCCTGATGACGTACGCAATGTCTCGCACTATGTGTTGAGCTTGTCAGGTAGCCCGCACGACTCTGTGCGCGCTGCTTTGGGCAAGTCTAAGTTTGGTGCCTGTGCGGCGTGTCATGGCCCTGACGGGGCGGGGATGCAGGCGATGGGTGCGCCCAACTTGACGGACAAAGTTTGGTTGCATGGCTGGGGCGAAGAAGCCATTGCCGCCATGATCAACAACGGCAAAGTCAACCAAATGCCCGCACAAGAAGGTCGCTTGACCGCGTCGCAAATGCATGTCTTGACAGCCTACGTTTGGGGCTTTTCAAACAAGCCTGTTGCTGTGAAGTAAATCGCTTTGAGTTCTGCTGACGACGCCAAGCCTCGCGCATCCATTCCTATTCTCCCAGTGCCTTCGGGCGCTGAGGACGAGGCGATGGTGTCGCTTTATGCGGCTTCACAAAAAATCTACCCTCGTTCTGTGGAGGGTATCTTTGCTTATTGGCGCTGGATTTTGGTGGTCCTGACCCAGTTGGTGTTTTACGGCTTGCCTTGGGTGGAGTGGGGCACGCGCCAAGCTGTGTTGTTTGACTTGGCCTCGCGCCGTTTTTATATCTTTGGTTTGGTCTTGTACCCACAAGACTTTATTTACCTGACGGGCTTGTTGGTCATCTCAGCCTTGGCGCTGTTCTTGTTCACCGCTGTGGCTGGGCGTTTGTGGTGTGGCTATGCCTGCCCGCAGACGGTGTACAGCGAAATATTTTTGTGGATCGAGCGCAAAGTTGAGGGCGATCGCTCTGCACGCATGCGCTTGGACGGTGCCAACTTCACCATGGAGAAGCTGGTTAAGAAATGGTACAAGCACATCCTCTGGATCTTTTTATCGATCTGGACGGGCTTTACTTTTGTGGGCTATTTCACACCGATACGTGACTTGGCGATGGAGTTTTTCCTGACCCAAATGAGCTCTTGGGAGTTGTTCTGGGTGTTCTTCTACGCCTTAGCCACTTATGGCAATGCGGGATTTATGCGCGAGCAAGTGTGCAAATACATGTGTCCGTATGCGCGTTTTCAAAGTGCCATGTTTGACAACGACACGCTCATCGTCACCTACGACGCGCAACGAGGTGAGCCGCGCGGGCCGCGCGCCAAGCAAGCGGACGCCAGTCTTTTGAATTTAGGGGCTTGCGTGGACTGCACCTTGTGTGTGCAAGTGTGCCCCACGGGGATTGATATTCGAAATGGCTTGCAATACGAGTGCATTGGGTGTGGCGCTTGTGCCGATGTGTGTGACACCGTGATGGATAAATTAGGCTATGCACGTGGTTTGGTGCGCTACTCGACGCAAAACGCGATGGACAACCAGTGGACACCGCGGCAAATGTGGCAGCGCTTGATGCGTCCCCGTGTTCAGATTTACACCATGATTTTGATGGCGGTCACCATCGGCTTGTTGGTGTCACTGAGTTTGCGCACACCGTTCAAGGTGGATGTGGTGCGCGACCGCTCCACACTCTCTCGCATCACCGAGTACGGCACCTTGGAAAATGTGTACCGTTTGCAGATCATGAACGCGGCTGAAACCGAGCAGACTTACCGTTTGTCTGTCAAAGGACTGCCCAGCTTAAAAATCACAACCGAGACAGAGGTGGTGGTCGAGCCAGCCCAAGCGCTGTCTCTTATACACATCTGACGCTGCCGACGATCGCATAAG
>JAVLFR010000199.1:0-2230 GCA_046052785.1 Limnohabitans sp.
CTAAAGCCCGCAAACGCGCGTTGATTGGGTGTGATTTCATTACCGGGTCCAGTCTTGCGGTAGTAAAAACGCAAGCGGTTATCCCCAAAGAAATGTGTGGTCATCAAGTGGATGCCACTGTCGTTGTTCAAAAACCGGCCCTTGGTGGCTGACAGCGCCCACTTGCCAGGCAACACGGCATAACGCAGCGTGACAAACGATGGATGCAAGGGGTCGGCCTGTGGCGCATCCTCGCGGTGATACACCCCGTTAACACCCGTCACTTTCCAGCGGTTGTCTGGCGAATCCCACACCATCGTCAAATTGCTGCCTTTCACCCCAGACGCCAAGTAGCCTGTGGTGGCCTCAGCCCAAAGGCCTGTGTAGAGGGGCCGCGTGTACGACAACATATTGGCACCCCAAGCCGTTTTTTCGCCCAGACCCACGCGCCTAAAGTAGCTTTGTGAGTTTTTAAAATCATCCGATTGCGACACAAATTGCGTGTGGTAACCGTGCCACACCAAGCCCTTGTAGAGCGGCAACTCCCAGCCTTTAGAGAGCCCCAGCGAATAGTCGGTCAACCCAAACTCCGTGCCCACGGCATAAGACGCGCTGGGCCCAATCTCAAAGTCGGGACGCAAAAACTGAGTGCCATCGCCTCGCACCGACCATTGCACAGCCTCAAGGCTTTGGGCCATGGCCATGGGTTCGGTCTTTAATTGGATGGGTTTGAGCTTGTCGCACAGCCCCACGCCTTTTGCATAGTGGTACAGGCATGCGCTGTTGGTTCTGGCTTGCAACACGGGGTTTTGCAGATAGGTCAGTGTGTACAGCACATCATGTGAGTTTTCACCCTGAACCTTCAGCCACACACCCATCGCAGCAGCCAATGCATCTAGCCTATTTTTGCGCCACACCCGAGGCTCGGCGAGCACATGCCAAAGCATGCCATCGCGCCCCACCGACACCTCAGAAAAGCCTGCGGCCACCATCGCCTCGGCCACCTCTTTGGCTTTGACCTTGGACTTGGCTTCCTCGTCCTCGTCCAACGCCATCACCTCAGCCACCATTGGGGCAGCAATTTGATTCACCAATGGGTTCACCACTGCACTTACCACATGAGGCACAACTTGGTCTGCCAAGTGTTTGGGGGCCGCTGCAGAAGGCTGGCCTTTGCGAATGGCATAGCCGTCCATGTCATACGACAGAGTCACCATCAGTTGCTGCGTTTGTTGCGGCGTGTTGTGCGACAGCTTTCGGCTGGCCGCAACGGCCACACCCCAGTCTGGCAGCGGGCGCCAGCCCACAGAGGCCCCCACACGCGATTCGCGTGAATCGTTTTCAGCCAATAGTTTGATGTGGTCGGTTACATGCAGCGCCACACCAGCAAACTTGCCTTGTATCAAGCCGCCACCATGGATACTGGGCTGGGCTCTGGATAAGCCCACACTCACATCCAATGGCCCCAGTGTGGATGTGCCCACGCCATATGCCTGTCGGTAAAGCGTGGCTGCGCCACCATAGTCGCTCATGCCCACGGCAAAACGCGTGTTCAAGGGCAAGGGCGGCAAAGGCAGCCGAACCTTGCCGTTTACTGAAATGTCACGGGTTGAGCTTTTGCAGCCGCTGTAGTACGTGTCGCAATTCAAATCGCCGTCGTAGCTCAGCCGTGCAACGGCCTCTATATTTGGCAGCAGCCCAAACCCCAAGTTGTATCCACCAAATGGCCCGTAGCCTTTGTACAAGCGGGTGGACTCTGGGTTTGAATTGCTCCAACTGCCCACCATCGTGCCCTGTGACATCACATCGGCATGCGGCACGTTGATGATGCCGCTGTAGCCCGAGGGGGCCAGTTGCACTTGCGCCATGCCGCCCTGCGCGCACATCGAAAACAAGAGGGCTAAGGCAACTTTGGCAGAGCGTTTTTTCAAGGGCATAGACTTCGATGAGACAAAAAAAGGGGCCCACGAGGAGCCCCTTGTTTCAAGCGGTTTGAATTACAAACCTGAGCCTGAACCTGAACCTGAGCCTGAACCTGAACCTGAGCCAGAGCCAGAAGCAACAGTTCCAGCGGTCACAGCAGCCTTGAGTGCGGTCACTGCAGTAGCCAACTCGTTAGCGGTTGGGTTCCACTTAGGCGTTACCGTGGTCACACCCAAAGTGGCGGCTTGGGTTGCCACCGCGGCTTGAAATGTCGACAGCCCTGTTTGCAAAGCAGTAGCTGTCTCTTATACACATCTGACGCTGCCGA
>JAVLFR010000200.1:0-2231 GCA_046052785.1 Limnohabitans sp.
CTTATGCGATCGTCGGCAGCGTCAGATGTGTATAAGAGACAGATCATGTGGTGCAAAAACGCGCTGGCTTCAAACTCAAAGCGCCACACGGCCGAGCCGAGCTGGGTGCTTTTTCGCGTGATGTCAATGCGCGTCATGGTTTTGACGGGCGTGAGTGCTTGACAGCTCGAGGCGCGAAACGAGGTGAAGTCGTGTTCGCCCATCAAATATTGGGCAGCTTTTTGCATAGCTGTGAGGTCGAGCGGACGGTACACCCAGCCCACGCGGCCGACTTCAACGCTCGGACGCACGGCTGATTCGAGCACCACATAGGCATAACGGCGTGCGATGGCACTGCCACGGCAGTGAAATTCACGCGGCATCTCCCGCGCCCATTGGACCGCAATGTCGAGCGGCAAATAGCGGTTGGTGCCGCGCAGCCACGATTGGGCGGAGCGCTCAAGTTCGGTGTCAAAGTGGATGACTTGCATGAGGCCATGCACGCCCGCATCGGTGCGGCCTGCACACAAAGTAGACACGGGGGTTTGGGTGAACTTGAACAGCGCTTTTTCAAGTTGGTCTTGAACCGTCTTACCTGAGGATTGGCTTTGCCAGCCCTCGTAGGCTTGGCCGTTGTAGCTCAAGCCCATCGCGATGCGCATGCGGGTTAGCCTCTGTCAGCCAGCCACTTCAGGGCTTTTTCTTTGACAGCGCCCGATGCTTCTTGGGCCACTTCTTCCATCAAGGCTTTGCTGGTGTGGAGTTGACCCAAATTCCAGAGTTCGTCGGCCAAATCAATGCGCACTTGGTAAGGGCTAGCGCTGGTGTCGGGTTCGTCCAAGTCCAAGGAAATATTGGGCATTTCCAGAGTCGGACGCAGGGCTTGCACATCGTAGGGGGACGGCGCTGGCGCAGGGTCATGCGCGTGCGAATCGTGTTGGTGCGAGGCCACATCATGGATGTAGGCGCGCTCAACCGGCTCAATGTGGTCGTGTTCAGGTAAATCTAAGTTGAACTTCACATTCAAAGGCGGCAAACCTTGAATGTCGTCTTCAGCTTTGTTAAGGCCACGGCGACGCCACAAACCGACCAGCACCAACAGGGCAATCAGGCTGCCCGCGCCAATGGGGGTGAGGCTGTGCTCGCGCAAAGTCGTGAGCCACTCATTATTGGATTGGGCTGCGCTGGCAGGCACGTCAACAGGCACAACACCGCCCGCAGAAGCCGCGCCCGAGGCGGATTGCACGGCTGCTGCGACAGAGGCGGCTGCTATCTTGCCTAAATCGTCAAGGTTGCGACTGAGTGCTGAAGTGCGCTCGGCCACGTCTTGGGCTTCGCGTTGTTGGGCAATTTTGTCTTCTGCCGCGCTGTCTTTGCTGCCAGGCTTGGCCAAGGTCAACTTGTCTTGGTTGGCCTTGGCATTGTTGTTTTGCACCTTGGCGTCTAGCTTGCCTGAGGTGTCTCGGGCCACTTTGGGCACAGCACCGCCAGGCGCGCGCGCCGCCAGCTCTGCACGGTAGGCTTCAAAGTCTTTGGTTTGGATTTGAATCGCACGTCGCGCCTCATCGCGGGACACCGCTTTGGCTTCTTGCTCGCTGGGCAAGGTGAGCAAAGCACCTGCTTTCATGCGGTTGACGTTGTTGTCGACAAATGCATCGGGGTTGTTGCGCAGCAAAGCCAACAGCATTTGATCGAGCGAGACCCCGTCGGGTGTCTTGCTCACCGTCAACTCGCTCGCCGTGTCACCGCGCTGGACGGTGATGACACCTGAGTTGCCGACCCCGCTGCTGGCCAAACTGGGCATGAGCGGGCTGATTTTTTTGCTGGCGCTGGCCTCGTCCAGGGACAAGTTGAAGTCGCGCAACATGCGTCCCGTGGCCCAGCGCAAGTCAATCAGCACGTCGAGGGTGTTGCCGTAGATGGGCTGCTTGCTGGTAATTTTGAGATAAGGCCTGCCGTTGTCGCGGCGCAACAGTTGCACTTGGATTTCGACAGGCGAGCCCTGACTGACGGGCGTTTCAATTTTGGCTGCTTTATAAATCTCTGGGGTGGCCATCTCAGCCTGCAGCTCAATTTGCTCGGCTGGCGTGATCTCACTGATGTCGATTTCGGCCCGCAAAGCCTCACCCTGCTTGCTTTGCACCACGGGACGATTCAAAGTAAGTGCCTGGGCACTGCCCAAAACCGACAGTGACAGGGCTGCCCACAAAGCTGATCTCTGGAACAAACTTGAAGCGTTGCGTGTGGCTTGG
>JAVLFR010000201.1:0-1772 GCA_046052785.1 Limnohabitans sp.
CACCGAGATCTACACTTCTAGCTTCGTCGGCAGCGTCAGATGTGTATAAGAGACAGCTTGAAGCGTGCGTCCTCAATCACACCCGTCTCGGGGTTGACCTTGATTTGCAACTTCATCACGTCACCGCAAGCGGGCGCGCCCACCATGCCGGTGCCGACTGAGTCATCGCCTTTGTCAAAGGAGCCGACGTTGCGGGGGTTTTCGTAGTGGTCAACCACTTTTTCAGAATATGCCATGGTAAGTCTCCTAAATTAGTGCGCAGCCCATTGGATGGTGCTGAGATCGATGCCTTCTTTGTACATGTCCCAAAGAGGGCTCAAGTCACGCAGTTTGGCCACGTTGAGTCGAATCGTTTCGATCGCGTAGTCAATTTCCTCTTCGGTGCTAAAGCGACCAATCGTCATGCGCAAACTGCTGTGGGCCAACTCGTCGCTGCGCCCCAGAGCACGCAACACATAGCTGGGCTCCAAACTGGCCGAGGTGCAGGCAGAGCCAGACGAGACCGCCAAGCCCTTGATGCCCATGATGAGTGACTCGCCTTCCACATAGTTGAAGCTGATGTTCAGGTTGTGCGGCACGCGGTGTTCCATATTGCCGTTGATGAAGACTTGCTCCATATCTTTGAAGCCGTCAAGCAAACGCTTTTGCAAAGCTTTGGCTTTCGCCAGGTCTTTGGCCATATCCTCTTTGGCAATGCGAAATGCTTCACCCATGCCCACACACTGGTGCGTGGGCAATGTACCGCTGCGCATGCCGCGCTCGTGGCCGCCCCCGTGCATTTGTGCTTCCAATCGCACACGTGGTTTGCGGCGCACATACAAGGCGCCAATGCCTTTGGGACCGTAGGTTTTGTGAGAAGCCAAGCTCATCAAATCAACAGGTAAGTTGGTCAAGTCAATCTCGACTTTGCCCGTGGCCTGTGCCGCATCCACGTGGAAGATGATGCCTTTTTCACGACACATGGCACCAATGCCAGCGATATCTTGAATCACACCAATTTCGTTGTTCACAAACATGACACTTATCAAGATCGTGTCTGGACGAATCGCTGCCTTGAGCGCGTCCATGCTGAGCATGCCGTCTTCTTGCACATCAAGATAAGTCACGTCAAAACCTTGTCGCTCTAATTCGCGCATGGTGTCGAGCACCGCTTTGTGCTCGGTTTTCACAGTAATGAGGTGCTTGCCTTTGGATTTGTAGAAATGCGCTGCACCTTTGATAGCAAGGTTGTTTGATTCAGTCGCACCCGAGGTCCACACAATTTCACGAGGGTCCGCACCAATCAAAGCGGCCACGTCTTCACGGGCTTTCTCCACCGCGGCTTCGGCCTCCCAGCCCCAAGCGTGGCTGCGTGAGGCGGGGTTGCCAAAGTGCTCGCGCAACCAAGGAATCATGGCCTCCACGACACGCGGGTCGCAGGGATTGGTTGCACCGTAATCAAGATAAATGGGGAAATGGGGTGTCATGTCCATGATGGTTCAATCAAAATTTAAAGGCGTTTACTTAGTTTTTGGCAAAGGCATTGCCCAAGGCGAACACTGAATTGGGCGCGTTGACACGTATGGGCTTGACCACTGGCATGGGTGAAATAGCACGCTTCATATTGGGCTTGTTTTCAATTTCTACGCCTTTGGCCAGTTGCTCGTCTACCAACTTTTGCAGGTTGACAGAGTCCAAAAACTCCACCATGCGTTGGTTAAGCGAGGCCCACAACTCATGTGTCATGCAGCGACCGGTTTCACCCAAACAGTTTTCCTTACCGCCGCAGTGGG
>JAVLFR010000202.1:0-3320 GCA_046052785.1 Limnohabitans sp.
ACCTCAACTCTGCTGTAGCACTCACGGTGCAAGCCTTGGGCAAAGAGAAAAACAAAATCACCATCGTCACTGGCGCGGCCACTGCACGTATGACAAACGAAGACTGCGCACCCGGCACAGGCGTTCACTACCTCATGGACACGATTGCTTTGAGCAACGTGGTGGGTAAAGCCATTGTGAAAGACGGCGGCGACAGCTGGTTCTTCTTGACCGCTGACTACGCGTTCGGTCACTCGCTCGAAAAAGACACGAGTGAAGTGGTCAAGGCCGCTGGCGGCACGGTGAAAGGTGCTGTGCGTCACCCACTGTCGACGGGCGACTTCTCCTCTTTCTTGCTGCAAGCCCAAAGCTCTGGCGCCAAAGTGGTGGGTCTGGCCAACGCGGGTGGCGACACCGTTAACAGCATCAAGGCGGCGGCTGAATTTGGTTTGACCAAGAAACAAAACCTGGCCGCCTTGTTGATGTTGCTCACCGATGTGCACGCGATTGGCTTGAACACCGCACAAGGCTTGTACTTGACCGAAGGCTGGTATTGGGACTTGAACCCCGAGACACGTGCTTGGTCTCAAAAGTACGAAGCTGAGATGAAGAAAAAGCCCAACTCCAACCACGCCTCTGTGTACTCATCCACCATGCATTATTTGAAGGCCGTACAAGCTGCAGGCACGGACGATACAGCCGCGGTGATGAAGAAGATGCAAGAAACGCCGATCAACGACATGTTTGCCAAGAACGGCAAGCTGCGTCCTGATGGTCGCATGGTGCACGACATGTACTTGTTCCAAGTCAAGTCGCCTGCCGAATCCAAAGGCGCTTGGGACTACTACAACTTGAAGGGCACCATCAAGGGCGATGACGCCTTCCAGTCGCTGGCCCAAAGCCGCTGCGCTGCGTTGAAGAAGTAACGGACGGCTTAGACTGAAACGACGGGTCGCATCATGCGGCCCGTCACATTGCATCGAACTGTATGACTGAAATTTTTGGCGTGCCGATTCAAGCCTTGATGGGGCAACTCATGCTCGGGTTGGTGAACGGCTCTTTTTATGCCATTTTGTCTCTTGGGCTGGCCGTGATTTTCGGCATGCTCAATATCGTCAATTTTGCACATGGCGCGCTCTATATGGTGGGCGCCTTTTTTGCTTGGATGCTGCTCAACTATGCCGGCATCAATTATTGGATGGCCCTGGTCATCGCCCCTATTGGCGTGGCCTTGATTGGCGTGTTGATTGAAAAAACCATGCTGCGTTGGCTGCATCAACTCGACCACTTGTATGGCCTGTTGCTGACTTTTGGTTTGGCTCTGATTTTGGAAGGCATCTTCCGCGAGTTTTATGGCTCATCGGGCTTGCCCTATGAGTTGCCGCAAGTCTTCCGTGGCGTGTTTGATTTGGGCTTCATGATGCTGCCCAAGTACCGCGTATGGGTCATTGTGGTGTCCATCGTGTTGTGTTTCTTCACCTGGTTTGTGATTGAGAAAACCAAGCTCGGCGCTTATTTGCGCGCGGGCACTGAAAACCCCAATATGGTCAAAGCCTTTGGTATCAACGTGCCTTTGATGGTCACGCTCACCTATGCGTTTGGCGTGGGCTTGGCAGGCTTGGCAGGCGTGATGGCCGCGCCCATCTACCAAGTGAGTCCGTTGATGGGTTCCAACATCATCATCGTGGTGTTTGCCGTGGTGGTGATTGGCGGCATGGGCTCTATTTTGGGCGCCATCTTGACGGGCTTGGCTTTGGGCCTCATTGAAGGCCTCACCAAAGTGTTTTTTGCAGAGGCCTCGACCACGGTGGTGTTCGTCATCATGGCGATTGTGTTGTTGATCCGGCCAGCAGGCTTGTTCGGGCGGGAGAAGTGATGGGCAAACGTTTGATTTATGGCGCGCTCTTGCTCGTCTTGTTGGTGGCGCCTTTTGTGGGCTACCCCATGTTTTTGATGAAGGTGTTGTGCTTTGCCTTGTTTGCTTGCGCCTTCAATTTGTTGATTGGCTTCACGGGTTTGTTGTCCTTTGGTCACGCCATGTTTTTTGGCTTCGCCGCTTATGTGTCGGGTCATGCGGCCAAGGTGTGGGGCTTGACGCCAGAGGTGGCGGTGTTGGCGGGTACTTTGTCTGCGGCGTGTATTGGTTTGTTCACGGGTTGGTTGGCCGTGCGTCGCCAAGGTATTTACTTTGCGATGGTCACCTTGGCTTTGGCGCAAATGATTTACTTCATCTGCGTGCAGTCACCGTTCACTTATGCCGAAGACGGCATTCAAAGCATTCCACGCGGCAAATTGTTTGGGGTGCTGGACATGAGCAGTGACACCACCATGTACTACATGGTCCTGGCCATTTTTGTGGCGGCGTTTGCCTTGATCTACCGCGTGGTGCATTCACCGTTTGGTCAAGTGCTGAAATCCATTCGCGAGAACGAGCAACGTGCTTTGTCCTTGGGCTACAACGTCGACCACTACAAATTGTTGGCGTTTGTGTTGTCTGCCACGCTGGCCGGATTGGCAGGCGCCACCAAGGCCATTGCCTTTGGCCTGGCCACGCTGACCGATGTGGGTTGGCAAATGTCAGGTGAAGTGGTGTTGATGACCTTGCTCGGCGGCATGGGCACTTTGATTGGCCCTGCGGTTGGCGCCGCCGTCATCATCACGATGGAGAACTACTTGGCCAGCTTGGGCTCGTGGGTCACCATCATCATGGGTTGCACGTTTGTGGTCTGTGTGCTGGTGTTCCGCCGTGGCATCGTGGGGGAAATTGAGCACCGCTTGGGCGGCAAAGACTAAGCCTCGGATCAGCCGAGGCGCTCAGTGCGCGACGCGATCGGCGTCGTCGCACAACTCATCCAAGATCAA
This sequence comes from Limnohabitans sp., assembly GCA_046052785.1. Taxonomy (GTDB): domain Bacteria; phylum Pseudomonadota; class Gammaproteobacteria; order Burkholderiales; family Burkholderiaceae_C; genus Limnohabitans. Next base: position 2,842 of record JAVLFR010000202.1, read on the forward strand.
GGCGTCTGGCTCCAAGCCAATGCTCCAGTACACCATGAGCACGATGATTTTCAAGTCGTCTAAGTGGATGGGGTTGCCAGGAATAGCCATGGCGCGGTCCAGCACAATTTCGCGCATGTGAGGCGACAACACATTGGCAGACTCTAGGAAGTTGATGAAGCCCAAGCAATCGGCACCCAGATGGTCTTGCTCGGCGACCGAATACACGCGCATGCTTTGGGCAGACTCGGTGTGGTGCTCTCGCTGGGCTTGGCTGATGTCGATCAACTCGGTTTTGTGGGACGCCAAATTCAGCTCGTCGAGCCACGACAAAGCTTGTTGGATGTCTTCTAATTCAAAACCAGCAGCACTGAGTTTGCGGCCTAGCTGCTCGAGCTCAGGACACGCATCGCCTCGCCAATAGTTTTCATAGACGAATACGAGCACTTCAAACCTGTCTCTTATACACATCTGACGCTGCCGACGATCGCATAAGTGTA
>JAVLFR010000203.1:0-30484 GCA_046052785.1 Limnohabitans sp.
AGATGCGGATACGACCATCACGGACTTATTCTGGTGGGACAAGGCCACGGGGACACAAAAGCTGATCACCCATAGCAGCGTCGCCGGCAATAACGCCAGTGCTGCGACGGCGGCCTCTGCTTTCAGTGGCATTGCCACCGACAGCTCTGCGGTGGTGTTTAGCAACGTGGACGCCACTAAATTTGGCAACGACCCTACGGCGTTCACAGATGCGGATACGACCATCACGGACTTATTCTGGTGGGACAAGGCCACGGGGACACAAAAGCTGATCACCCATAGCAGCGTCGCCGGCAATAACGCCAGCGCTGCGACGGTGGCCTCTGCTTTCAGTGGCATTTCGGCCGACAGCTCTGCGGTGGTGTTTAGCAACGTGGACGCTACGAAATTTGGCAATAACGGTGTTGCATTCACGGATACAGGAACGGCGCTAACAGATCTTTTTTGGTGGGACAAGGCCACGGGAGAGCAGAAGCTGATTAGCCACAACAGTGCAGCTGGCAACACAGCAAGTTCGTTGACGTTGAACTCTATTTTTCGTGGCATTTCTGCCGACAGCTCAGCAGTTGTGTTTGCCAACGCGGATGCCACTAATTTTGGCAACAACGGGACAGCTTTCACGGATGCAGACATAGCCTCGGACGACATTTTCTGGTGGGACAAGGCCACGGGGGTGCAAAAGCTCGTTACCCATAGCAGCACAGCGGGAAATACCGAAAGTGCTGCTACGAATAACACTTTTTTTTACGGCATTTCCACCGACAGCTCAGCAGTGGTGTTCGGTAGTAGGGATGCCACTCAATTTGGTAACAACGGAGTGGCCTTCACGGATGCGGGGACTTTGGCGAACGACCTTTTCTGGTGGGATAAAACCACGGGTGAGCAGAAGCTGATTACACACAGCAGCGCAGTTGGCAACATCGCCAGTGTTGCCTTGGACGCTTCTAGTTTTTATCAAGGTACCGCCAAAAGCTCTGGGGTATTGTTTAGAAACGCAAATGCCACTCATTTTGGCAACAATGGGGTGGCGTTCACGGATGCTGGAACTGCAGCGCACGACCTTTTCTGGTGGGATAAGTCCACGGGGGAACAAAAGCTCATCACCCACAGTAGCGCGATAGGCAACACCGCTAGTGCGGCGACTGCCAACTCTTCTCTTTACACCATTTCAGCTGACGCCTCAGTCGTGGTATTCAACAACGTGGATGCCACTCAATTCGGCAACAACGGAGTGGCCTTTATGGACGCGGGCACTGCGGCGGCGGATCTTTTCTGGTGGGACAACGCTACGGGGACGCAAAAGCTCATCACCCACAGCAGCGCGGCCGGTAACAACGCCAGTGCGGCGATGTCGGACTCTCAATTCAGGGGGATTACTGCCGATAACAAAGCGGGGGTGTTTAGCAACGTGGATGCTACGAAATTTGGCAACAACGGGGTCGCTTTTACCGATTCGGCGACGGGTGACGCCGATTTCTTCTTATGGGATGCTGCCACTGGCAATATTCGACTCCTGACCCACAGTGCGACGGATATGTATGCTTCTGCTGGCGTGGCGTTTACTTATGGCGGCATCAGTGCCGATGGCAATACCTTGGTGCTCTCCACCCCCAATGTCAGTTCGACCCCCGGTTCAACCGGTTCAGCCATGAGCGACGCGTCCAACACGACCGCCGATTTGGTCGCCATTCGGCTGAGCTTGCTGGACTTGGTGACGGCTTATGACACCGGCAGCGATGTGTACGACAACCGCACCGCGGCTACTAATTACGACTTGAATGGTTACGTCAAAGCCAATCAAAGTGTGATTTTGAAAGACAACGGCACCAACGCTGCCACAGCCACGGCCAATGCTGACGGCGTGGTCTCCTTTAGCCTGACCGGCGTGGCGAGTGGCACCCACAACTACACGCTTTACGATGCGGGGAGCTTGGCCCAGATTTCTCTGTCCTCGTACGACTATGCCAGTCGGGCTGCGACGCTGGCGGTGATTGTGGCGTAGGTTTTTTAGATCAACACGCGCAAGGCCTGCGCCGTTTCTTGCAACAGCGCCAACCAGCGGGTGGACAAATCTGGTGAGTTGGGGCCTGCGCCTGAACGCACCAAGTTGAGCGCCGCAACTGTGTCGCCCCGTGCGTTACGCAGCGGCACTGCCAAGGCGTCCACACCCAGTTCGTGCTCTTCACGGGCCAAACAAAAGTCTTGCTGCGCCACTTGCTTGAGCTTGCGCCTCAAGCCTTGGGTTTGCGTGGCCGTGTGCGCCGTGAGGCGGCTGAGGGGGTTGGCTGTGAGCCATGTTTTTAAAGACGCAGGCGCCAAGTTGGCTAACAACACCTGACCTGTGGAGGTGGCATGCGCGGGCAAGCGCGTGCCCACATGCAGGCCATAGGCCAATACCTGGTGGCTGGATTTGGCCGGTAAGTCGGGCCCCTGCCAAATACCCCGCGCCACGATGATGACGGCATCGTTTTGCAAGACGGCCACCGAGCAAGACAGCTGCGTGGCCAAGCTCAATTGGTGCAGCGTGGGTTGCACCGCACGCGGTAGTCGCGCGCTCGATAAGTAGCTGCCGGCAAAACCCAGCACCTTGGCGGAGAGCCAGAAATATTGGCCATCGGTTTCCAAATAGCCCAGTTCTGTGAGCGTCAGCAAGTGCCGACGTGCCGCCGCACGCGTCAGGCCTGTGCGCTGCGCAGTCAGGGTGGCGTTGAGGCGTTGGCGCTCGGTGTCAAAACTCTCTAGCACGGCCATGCCACGGGCTATGCCTTCAATCCAGTCGGCTTTGTTCATGTGTCAATGTGAGGGGGGTGGTTGCGCGATCATCGTGCATATATTCTATTCACCGTGCAGCATTCCCGTTTGAACTTTGTGTTGGATCAAATGCGCCTTTAATCTTGCGTCACTTCTACCAATCAGGATTTAAGACATGCGGACACAAGTGGTGATTGTGGGGGCCGGGCCCTCGGGTTTGTTGTTAGGCCAGTTGTTGCACAAGGCTGGTGTGGATGCGGTCATCGTGGAACGCCAGAGCCCCGACTATGTGCTGAGTCGCATTCGCGCCGGCGTGCTCGAGCAAGTCACCCTCGACGTGTTGGCGCAAGCGGGTGTGGACCAGCGCCTCAACAAAGAGGGCTTGGTGCACACGGGCTTTGATTTGTTGTTCAAAGGCGCGCGGCACCGCATTGACTTGGTGGGTCTGACAGGCGGTCAAAAAGTCATGGTCTATGGTCAAACTGAAGTCACACGCGATTTGATGGATGCCCGCCAAGCCGCTAACCTGACCACGATTTACGAAGCCGACGATGTGCAGATTCACGGCTTTGACTCCGACAAGCCCAGCGTGAGCTTTAGCAAAGATGGTCAAGTTCGCACCATTGAATGTGACTTCATCGCAGGCTGTGACGGATTTCATGGTGTGTGCCGAGCCAGCGTGCCCAAAAAGTCGATTCAAGAGTTCGAGAAGGTCTACCCCTTTGGCTGGCTGGGGGTGTTGTCGGACACGCCGCCTGTGCACGAGGAGTTGATTTATGCCAACAGCCCTCGCGGCTTTGCCCTGTGCTCGCAGCGCAGTCACACGCGCAGCCGCTACTACCTGCAAGTGCCCCTGACTGACAAAGTCGAGCAGTGGTCAGACGATGCATTTTGGACAGAGCTGCGCAACCGCCTTGACCCCCAAGCGCGCGAGCAGCTGGTGACAGGCCCGAGCATTGAAAAAAGCATTGCCCCATTGCGCAGCTTTGTGACCGAGCCGATGCGATTTGGCACCTTGTTTCTGGCGGGTGACGCGGCCCACATCGTGCCGCCTACAGGCGCCAAGGGTTTGAACTTGGCCGCGACCGACGTGAAGTATTTGTCGGATGCCCTGATTGAAGCCTGCGTGGAAAAGTCACATGCGGGCATTGACCACTACTCCACTCGTTGCTTGGCGCGCATTTGGCGGGCTGAGCGCTTCTCGTGGTGGTTCACCAGCTTGATGCACAGCTTTCCAGATCAAGGCGAGATGGGACAGAAGCTCCAAGAAGCTGAGCTTGACTACTTGACCCACAGCGAAGCGGGCGCGCGCACCATGGCCGAAAACTACGTGGGTTTACCCTTGAATTTTGGCGAGTGATCACGCACAAGCGAGGCCTAATTTGCCGATCTAGGCCCGCATCATCTTGATCTACAAGTTATTTCAGGCCAGCAGATATGTTGCAATTGCATATCTGCTAGATTCTCTTGATTCGACCAAGATTCATTTCTGTCGAGAGAATTGACCCCACAAAAAAACAAGATCTCAACGAGGTATTTTTATGACTCAAGAACATGCGCCATCGTCTGGCGTAGACCGCTTGCTGCAAAGACTGTGCGACGCCAGCGCCACCATCGGCGGGGTGGTGTTGGTGGCCATTGCGTGCGTCACGGTGGTGAGTGTGATCGGGCGGGCTTTCTTTTCGCACCCCATCTTGGGTGACGTGGAGTTGGTCCAATTGGGCTGTGCGGTGGTGGTGGCGTCTTTCTTGCCCTACACACAGTTTCGCCGAGCCAACATCATTGTGGATTTCTTCACCACGGGTACGTCAGAAAAAACACAAAGCCGACTGGATGCCTTGGGCACCTTGCTCTACACGCTGGTGCTGGGCTTGGTGGCGTGGCGTGTGGCTGTGGGGGGTGTTGATATCAAGGCCAGCCAAGAAACCTCCATGCTGATGGCTTTGCCACTTTGGATTCCCTATTTGTTGATGGTGCCTGGCTTGGCCTTGTGCTCGGTGATTGGGTTTGTTCAAACCCTGCAACACCTCGGTTTGATTGCGAAGGAAGAAGTATGAGCACGATGGGTATTGGCTTGGCCATGTTTGGAGCCATGTTGGCGTTGATGGCCGTGCGCGTGCCGATCGCGATTTCTATGTTTGTGCCAGGCGCCTTGGGCTATATGGCCTTGTCTGGCTGGCTGCCTTTGATGTCACACCTCAAAGGCGCGGTCTACAGCCGTGTCTCGATTTACGACCTGTCCGTCATTCCCTTGTTCATGCTCATGGGCGCGTTTGCGGTGCACGGCGGTTTGTCCAAGGCCTTGTTTGACTTTGCCAACGCGTTGCTCGGCCGCTTCAAAGGCGGCATGGCCATGGCGGGTGTGTTGGCGTGTGCCGCGTTTGGTTCTATCTCTGGCTCTACTGTGGCGACCACCGCCACGATTGCCCAAGTGGCCTACCCAGAGATGCGCCGCATCAACTACTCGGGCCGACTTGCCACCGCGGCATTGGCCACGGGAGGCACCATGGGGGTGTTGTTGCCACCTTCGGTCACCTTGATGGTCTACGCCATCTTGACGGAGCAAAACATCACCAAGATGTTTTTGGCTGCTTACATTCCCGCGTTGATCGCAGCTGTGGGTTACCTCATCGCGATTGCCGTGATCGTGCGCATTTACCCCGAGCAAGCGCCTCAAGCCAAAGCTGCCACGGGCAGCGAGTTGCTCACCAGCGCGCTGAATGTGTGGCCGATTGCCGCTATCTTTTTGGTGGTGTTCGGTGGCATTTATGGTGGGTTTTTCACCGCCACAGAAGGCGCTGCCATTGGCAATGTGCTGACCTTCGCCATCACCTTGCTGCGCCGTGAAATGACGTTTGACAAACTGGTGGCGTCTATTCGCACCACGGCGCAGACCAGCGGCATGATTTTTTTGATCTTCATTGGCGCCGACATGATCAACGCCTCCTTGGCCTTGTCGCAGCTTCCCGCCCAGTTGGCCGACATGGTGGGCCATTTGCAAATTTCACCGCTGGTGGTGATGGCGGGCATCATGATTTTTTACATCATCTTGGGTTGCGTGATGGATGAAATGTCCATGATCTTGCTGACTGTGCCCACCTTGTTTCCCGTGATTTTGGGCATGGACTTCTTCGGGTTAAACCCCTCAGACAAGGCCTTGTGGTTTGGTATCCTCATCCTCACTGTGTGTGAGATTGGCATGATCTTTCCGCCTGTCGGCCTCAATGTTTACATCATGAACGGTTTGGCCAAAGATGTGCCGATGGTCGAAACCTACAAAGGCGTTGTACCTTTCCTCATCACTGACGGCATTCGCTTGGCGTTGCTGATTGCGTTCCCCGCCATTTCACTGTGGCTGGTGCACGCGCTAACTTAAATTTTTAACCGGAGACAACCATGACATCTCGCTTTCTCAAAGTGGCTGCCGCTGCAGCCTTGACTGCTGCAGCCTTTAGCCCTGCAGCCATGGCGCAAGAGGTGACACTCAAAGTGCACCACTTCTTGCCTGCCTCTTCTTTTGCGCAAACCTTGTTCATTCAACCTTGGTGCGACCGTATCGCCAAAGAGTCGAATAACAAAATGAAATGCCAAATTTACCCATCCATGCAACTCGGCGGCTCACCCCCTCAGTTGTTTGAACAAGCCCGTGATGGTGTGGCTGACGTGGTGTGGACCTTGCCTGGCTACACGGCAGGTCGCTTCCCGTCGGTGGAAGTCTTCGAGATGCCTTTCATGATGCAAAGCCCAGAAGCGACCAGCAAAGCCGTGTGGGACTATGTCGACCAATATGCCAAAGCCGAATTCAAAGACGTGAAAGCATTGGCATATCACGTGCACGGTGACGGTGTGTTCCACATGGTCAACAAGCCAATCCGCACTGCCGCTGACTTGAAAGGCGTGAAGCTGCGCGCACCCACACGTGCCACCAACAAATTCATCGCCATCTTGGGCGCTACCCCCGTCAGCATGCCTGTGCCACAAGTGGGTGACGCGTTGTCTAAAGGTGTGATCGACGGGGCTGTTGTGCCTTACGAAGTGGTGCCCGCTGTGAAGATTCAAGAGTTGGTGAAATTCCACTCTGAAACCGATCCTGCTGAACCCGCTTTCTACACATCGGTGTTCATCTTTGCGATGAACCAAGCCAAATACGACTCGTTGTCGCCAGAGCTCAAGCGAGTGATTGACCGCAACAGTGGTCAAACCTTGTCGGGCATGGCGGGTAAGGCGTTTTTTGAAGCTGATGCCGAAGGCAAAAAACTCACCACCAAGAACACGACTAACGTGATTCCAAAAGCTGAGCTGGAAAACTGGAAAAAGTTGTCTCTGCCTTTGTTTGATTCATGGGTGTCTGACATGAATGCCAAAGGCCAGAACGGCAAGCAAATGCTCGATGGCGCGAAGGCCTTGATTGCCAAGCACCAGGGCGGCAAATAAATAGTTCACTGTCTATCAAAAGGGCCGCAGATTGCGGCCCTTTTTTTGTTTCTCAGCGATTGCTGGAATTACTTCACAGGCAACATGTGCTGGGCAAAAAATGCCTTCAGTTCCTCGCGAGCACCGAGTGGGAAGATGCCTGACACGTATTGATCAGGTCGTACCACAATGATGGCCCCCGCTTTGTCAATGTCACGATCGCGGAAGATGTCGCGTCCATGGCCTGATGCAAAGATCTGGTTCACATCAATCAGGCCATAGGGCGTCTTGGTGGGCTTGAACACTTCAGGCACATGGCCAGGCTCTACCTCGGTGTAGTCTTGTTGGTAGATCACCTTGGTGTCAAAAATGGCATCGGTATCACCGTTCAATGGCGTGTACTTGACGCGGGGCGACTCTGCATCGTCTTGCCACCATTGCGCGAAGTCAGCTGTGGGGGTGCCCGTGGTTGCGGGGGCTGCACTGTCCGCGAACACATAGACACGCCAGCGACCATCTGCTTCATGCAGGTGGCCCAGTTGGCGCCAACGGTTGTCTGCACGTCGCATCACCTCGGTCGATTTGAAACGTTTGCCAATCGGAAATCCCAGGGCTAAGTGTTGATGCTCAGAGCCTGCAACGATTTGATTTTTGGGGTACTGCGTCATGAAACCCATCGGGAACTCAATCGTTTTTTCGTACCAACGTGCCAAATCTTGCGGGTCGTCCCATTCGTCGACAGGGCGAGCCATGAGGGTGGACCACTCTTTGTCAAAATTGATGAGGTCTTGTGCAATCACGCGACGCTCGGACGAGTAGGTGTCGAGCAGTGACGCAGGTGCGCGGCCGTCCAACACGGCAGCAAGTTTCCATGACAGGTTCCAGCCGTCTTGAATCGACACATTCATGCCTTGCCCTGCTTTGGCCGAGTGTGTGTGGCAAGCATCGCCCATGATGAAAGCGCGGGGATGTTGTTGACCCACGTGCTCAGCGCGCACATTGTCAAAGCCTGTGGTCACGCGGTGCGCCACCTCGTACACCGACCACCACGCGATGCTTTTCACATCCAGGCTGTAGGGGTGCAGAATGGCATTGGCGCGACGGATGATCTCGTCAAGGCTGGTGTTGCGGATTTCGCCTGCATCGTTTTCATCAAGATTGCCCAAATCGACGTACAGGCGTGAGAGGTAGCCACCCTCGCGTGGAATCAGCAAGATATTGCCTGCACTGTGCGACTGAATGGAGCACTTGACTTGAAAGTCGGGAAAGTCTGTGTTGCACAACACGTCGATCACGCCCCACGCGTGCAGTGCGGCGTCACCCTCTAGTTTGTGCCCAAGTGCCGCTCGCACGTTGCTGCGCGCCCCATCTCCACCCACCAAGTATTTGGTGCGCACGTTGCGCACTTCGCCCATGCGGGGACCCGCAAGATACTTGATACGTACAGCCACTGGATACGGCTGGCTTTCGTCAATCTCTAGATCCACAAACTCCACACCGTAATCTGGCACAACTCTTCCGGGTGACTGTTGTGCACAGCCTAAGAAGTAATCCAAGACACGCGACTGGTTCACATAAATGTGTGGAAACTCGCTCACGCCATGCGCGTCATCAGGCACACGTGAAACACGCACAATGTTCTCGGGATTTTGGTCATCGGGTTTCCAAAAACACATCTCGACATTTCGGTAGGCCTCGTCCACGATGGCGTTGGCAAAACCAAATGCTTGGAAAGTTTCGACGGATCGGGCCTGAATGCCGTCGGCTTGGCCTTGGGTCAACCGACCTTCGCGCCGCTCAATGATGCGCACATTGATATTTGGGAAATGCGCGAGCTGCGCCGCAACCGTCACGGCCGCGGGGCCGGTGCCGACGATGAGCACATCCATTTCGTCGGGGATGTCGGTGGGGCGGTGGAGGCCGTGGCCTGCAGCTGGTTTAATTTTTGGGTTGTCTGAAACGTAACCGCGGTGGTGAAACTGCATGACGAGTTGCCTTTATGTGGTTAGCCGCATGAGGCTGGTTTTTAGGGTTCACCGAGATTTTTTTGCAGCGTCTCGAGGGCGTCGTAGACCTGTTGCAGCTGTTTCACACCCACTCGTTTTTCAAGTTCTAAGTACTCTTGTTCGATCATGGGGGCCATGCTTTTGCCGAGCTTTTTGGTAGCAGCCGTGACGGTGACGGTGACCCGTCGCTGATCATGTTCCATGCGCTCGCGCTTGATCCAGCCAGCTTCTTCCATTCGCATCAGGACCCCTGCAATACTGGGGCTGGAGATCAAGCATCGCTCGCACAGTTGGCGCGGCTCTAACCCGTCCTCATCCAAGAGGACTCGCAGAATGCGCCACTGCTGCTCGGTCACGCCATGCTGGTTGAGCACAGGGCGAAAACGACTCATCAAAGACTCCCTGGACTGAAGAAGCAGATGCGGTAAATTTTTATGCCGAAGCGGACTTTTCATGGGGTAGAAAGTGAGTTTGAGAGCAGCACTGTAATGAGTTAGGACAGCCTGGGCGCTTGTGTTGGTGTAAGTTCAGGGATAACACCTAATAAAAGTTTAACAAAGATTGATTGACTCACTCACAAGTGAGTGTTCAAATTACGAATATATTAGCGAAAAGCATGATTTAAAAAAGTTGATGATGTCGAATATTTTTCAACCCCCCGTTGGCGCCACTGTTTACGGCACTTTGTTGAACCATCGCGAGGCCTTGGCCGCTTTGGGCGATCAAGTCCATGTCGCGCCCTACAAGGCGCCACCCAAGGCCCCAATTTTGTATATCAAGCCGCGCAATACATGGGCGCGAAGTGGTGACGCTGTGCTTGTGCCCTCAGATGCCGCCGAACTTCAAATGGGGGCCACCCTGGGTTTGGTGATCGCGCGCACCGCCTGCAAGGTCAGTGCGGCGGAGGCCCTGGACCATGTGGCGGGTTTCGTGGTGATGAACGACATCAGCGTGCCACATGATTCTTTTTATCGTCCCTCGATGCGCTTCAAGTGCCGCGATGGTTCTTGTCCGATGGGTGCGTATGTGTCACGTGACGCTGTCGCCAACCCTGATGCACTTACAGTGACGGTGAAGATTGATGGCGAGGTGGTGCAGCACACTGACACAGGCGGTCGCGTTCGCTCAGTGGCTCAGTTGTTGGTCGACGTCACAGAGTTCATGACTTTAAATCCGGGTGACGTCCTCAGCATTGGTGTGGCTGCGCATGCGCCCCTTGCGCATGCTGGTCAGCGCGTGACCATCACCATTGAAGGCGTGGGTCAGCTAGAAAACGTATTGCTGGCGGAGGAGTTGGTATGAAGCGCGCAAAAGTTGCCTACGGTGGCGCCATTCATGACGCCTTCGAACACCCCGCAGGTGTGCAATTGGCCGATGGCCGCGTTTTGTCTGAAGAAGCTGTGGTCTGGCTGCCACCTTTTGAGGTGGGCACCATCATTGCGTTGGGCTTGAACTATGCCGACCATGTGAAAGAGCTCTCCAAAGAGTTGACCGTGACCACCCAAGACGAACCCTTGGCTTTTCTCAAAGGTCGCAGCTCATTAATTGGCCACCGTGCGCAAACCCGACGCCCTGAAGGCGTGGCTTTTATGCACTACGAGTGCGAACTGGCCGTGGTGATCGGCAGCACTGCAAAAAATGTCAAACGCGACGAGGCGATGCAGCACGTGGCGGGCTATACCGTGGCCAACGACTATGCGATTCGTGACTACCTAGAAAACTATTACAGACCTAATTTGCGTGTTAAAAATCGCGATGGCGGCACGGTGTTGGGCCCTTGGTTGGTGGACGCCGCTGATGTGCCCGACGCCCATGCATTGCCGCTGAGAACCTTGGTCAATGGCGTGGTGACCCAGCAAGGAAACACCCGCGACCTGATCACGGATATTCCTGCCTTGATTGAATACCTCAGTGGCTTCATGACGCTGCATGCAGGTGATGTGATCTTGACCGGCACGCCTGACGGTGTGGTCAATGTCAATGTGGGCGATGAAGTGGTGACAGAAATTGACGGCATTGGCCGACTGGTCAACACCATCGTGGCGGATGCCACGTTTGGTCGCTGAATGATTTGAAAAATTTGAATGAAGGACAGCATATGCGTATCGACCATCTGATCAACGGTAAATCAGTTGCTGGCAAAGACTACTTTGAGACAGTCAACCCTGCCACGCAAGATGTGCTGGCCGAGGTCGCCAGTGGCGCGGCCTCTGAAGTCAACGCTGCGGTACAAGCTGCAAAAGATGCCTTTCCCGCATGGGCCGCGCGTCCTGCCACAGAGCGCGCCAAGATCATGCGCAGCTTGGGCGATTTGATTGCCAAGCATGTACCGGAGATTGCGCAAGCGGAAACCAAAGATACCGGCCAAACTATTAGCCAAACAGGCAAACAATTGGTGCCACGTTCGGCTGATAACTTTTACTACTTTGCAGAAATGTGCACCCGCGTGGATGGTCACACCTATCCCACGCCCACGCATTTGAACTACACCTTGTTCCACCCTGTAGGCGTGTGCGCTTTGATTTCACCTTGGAATGTGCCTTTCATGACTTCCACCTGGAAAGTGGCACCGTGTTTGGCGTTTGGCAACACCGCTGTGTTGAAAATGAGCGAACTCTCACCGTTAACTGCTGCGCGGTTGGGCGAGTTGGCCCTAGAGGCAGGTGTGCCTGCAGGCGTGTTGAACATCGTGCACGGCTATGGCAAACAAGCGGGTGAGCCTTTGTGTGCCCACCCTGATGTGCGCGCCATTTCATTCACAGGATCCACCGTCACAGGCAACCGCATTGTGCAAGCCGCAGGCTTGAAAAAATTCAGCATGGAACTGGGTGGCAAATCACCGTTTGTGATTTTTGAAGATGCCGATTTAGACCGCGCTTTGGATGCGGCCCTTTTCATGATCTTCAGCAACAACGGCGAACGCTGCACCGCAGGCAGCCGCATCTTGGTGCAAAAAAGTATCTACGCCGATTTTGCAGCCAAGTTTGCTGAGCGCGCCAAGCGCATTGTGGTGGGCGACCCCTTGGACGAGAAAACCCTCATTGGCCCCATGATCAGCCAAGCGCATTTGGCCAAGGTGCGCAGCTACATTGAGCTGGGCACGAAAGAGGGCGCTTCTATTTTGTGCGGCGGCCTCAACGCGCCCGACTTGCCTGCACATTTGCAAAAGGGCAACTTTGTGAGCCCCACCGTGTTTGCCGATGTGGACAACCGCATGCGCATTGCCCAAGAAGAAATTTTTGGCCCCGTGGCCTGCTTGATACCCTTCACCGACGAGGCCGACGCCATCGCCCAAGCCAATGACATTGCCTATGGTTTGTCCAGCTATGTGTGGACCGAGAACCTGGGCAAAGCCCACCGTGTGGCAGCAGCCGTCGAGGCGGGCATGTGTTTTGTCAACAGCCAAAACGTACGCGACCTGCGCCAGCCCTTTGGCGGCACCAAGGCCAGCGGCACAGGGCGCGAAGGTGGCACCTGGAGTTACGAAGTTTTTCTTGAGCCTAAAAACATTGCCGTGTCGATGGGCTCGCACCACATTCCACATTGGGGCGTTTAATCATGGGACAACTCAAAAACACAAGGAGTGCTCGCCATGGGTAAGCTCGCATTGGCCGCCAAAATCACCCACGTGCCCAGCATGTACCTGAGTGAGATACCTGGCCCCCGATTTGGCACACGCCAAAGCGCCATCGATGGTCACAAAGAGATCAGCCGGCGCTGCCGCGCACTGGGTGTGGACACGCTGGTGGTGTTCGACACGCACTGGCTGGTCAACGCCAACTACCACATCAACTGCGCGCCGCACTTCAAGGGCAGCTACACCAGCAACGAGTTGCCGCACTTCATCAACCACATGGCCTTCGAGTCGCCGGGCAACCCCGCGCTGGGCCACCTGCTGGCCCAAGTGGCGAACGAACACGGCGTGGAAACCCTGGCGCACGACAACACCACGCTCGACCCCGAGTACGGCACGCTGGTGCCCCTGCGCTACATGAACCAAGACCAGCACTTCAAGGTGGTCTCGGTCTCGGCCCTGTGCATGGTGCATTACCTGAACGACAGCGCGCGCCTGGGCTGGGCCATGCGCCAAGCCGTGGAGAAGCATTACGACGGCAAGGTGGCCTTTTTGGCCAGCGGCTCGCTCAGCCACCGCTTTGCGCAAAACGGCCTGGCGCCAGAATTTGCCCACAAGATCTGGAGCCCGTTTTTGGAGCAGCTCGACAAACAGGTGCTGCAGATGTGGGGCAACCGAGAGTGGAAGCCCTTTTGCGAGATGCTGCCCGAGTACGCCAGCAAAGGCCACGGCGAAGGCTTCATGCACGACACCGCCATGCTGATGGGCGCCCTGGGCTGGACCGCTTACGACGGCGGGGTGGACATGGTCACGCCTTACTTTGGCGCCAGCGGCACCGGCCAGCTCAACGCGATTTTTGAGGTGACGCCGCAAGACGGCGCGCAGGTGCCCCAAGCGGTCGCCAGCAGCGCCGAGGGCTATACCGCCATCAGCACCCGTTTGTGAGACCCCCATGCCCCACCTTGTGATCCTCTACACCGGCCAACTCGACGCGGAGGTCAACATGACCACCCTGTGCCGTCAGATGGCCGACGCCATGCTCACCGTCCAGGACGAGGGGGGCAAACTGGTCTTTCCCACCGGCGGCACGCGCGTGCTGGCCTACCCCGCGCCGCACTATGCGGTGGCCGATGGCGGCGCGGCCGGCATGGCCGCAGGCGGTGATGGGGACTACGCCTTTGCGTATCTGAACTTGCGCATGGGCCGTGGTCGAAGCGAGGCCACGCAACAGCGGGCAGGCGAGACCTTGCTGGCTGTGGCCAAAGCATTTTTTGCGCCGCGCATGGCCACCAAGCACATGGGCATCACCCTGCAAATTGATGTCGGACAAGAAGTATTTGATGCCAGACACAGCAGCCTGCACCCACTTTTTAACAAGGCATAAGCATGTCAGTTTTTACAGAAGCACAAATTCAAGCCTTGGCCGTGGAGCTGAACACGGCTGAAAAAACACGCACGCAAGTTGAGCATTTTTCTAAGCGTTTTCCTGGCATGACCATCGATGATGGCTACCGCATCAACCGCGCTTGGATGGCTTTGAAATTTGCACAAGGTCATGCTGTGATCGGTCACAAAATTGGCTTGACCAGTCGTGCCATGCAGCAGTCCAGCCAAATTGATGAGCCCGACTACGGCACCTTGTTGGATGACATGCTCTTTACCTGCACCCCAGGCCAAGTGTTGGATATTCCATTTCAAAAGTTCATCGCGCCGCGAGTGGAAGTGGAGCTGGCGTTCATTCTGAAAAAAGAATTGCGCGGCCCCCACGTCACCCTCGAAGAGGTGTTGGACGCCACAGACTATGTGACTCCCGCCATTGAAATCATTGATTCACGCATTGAGCAATTCGACCGCCACACCCAAGTCATGCGCAAGGTGTTTGACACCATCAGCGACAACGCGGCCAATGGCGGCATTGTGTTGGGCGCCAACAGAGTGGATGCCAAAACCACCAACCTGCCTTGGTGCGGTGCCATCTTGCGACAAAACGGCGTGGTGGAAGAAACTGGTTTGGCTGCGGGCGTGCAAGGCCACCCCGCCATTGGCATTGCCTGGTTGGCGAACAAACTCGCCCCTTGGGGTGAGCATTTGGCCGCAGGTGAAATTGTGTTGGCAGGCTCCTTCACCAAGCCCGCGCTGGCCAAAGTGGGCGATGTGTTTGAGGCCGATTACGGCCCGCTGGGTTGTTTGCAATTTAAATTTGTTTGAGAGGTCACACATGACAGACGCCTTCATCCGCCCCCAGCGCTACAGCGATGCCGAATGGCAAGCACGGGTTCAGCTGGCCGCGTGTTACCGCATTTTTGCGCACTTGGGTTGGTCTGAGCTGATCTACAACCACATCTCATTGCGCGTGCCCGATGAAGAGGGCCACTTCTTAATCAACCCATTTGGCTTGCATTACACCGAGGTGACAGCGTCCAACTTGGTCAAGGTCGATGGCCAAGGCCACATCATTGGCCACAGCGATTGGCCCATCAACCCAGCAGGCTTCACGTTTCATGGTGCCATTCACGCCACCCTGCCCGATGCGCACTGTGTGATGCACATTCACGCCACACCCACGATGGCGGTGTGTTGTTTGAAAGAGGGTCTGTCGTACACCAACTTTTATGCGGCCCAGCTGTGGGGCCAAGTGGCCTACCACGACTTTGAGGGCATCACGGTCCACGCGGAAGAGGGCGCGCGCATTTTGGCCAGCTCGGCGGGCAAGCCCGTGCTGTTGTTGCGCAATCACGGCCCAGTGGTGATAGGCGCCTCGTTGGCGAAAGCCTTCAATTTGATGTGGTTGGTGAACCGAGCGTGCGAGGTGCAAGTGGCCAGCCAAGCCTTGGGTGCTTTGCAACCCATCTCCGAAAAAGCCTTGGAAGCCTGTGTGCGCGATTCACTCAATTTCAATCCGAAGTTTGGTGCAGGTGAAGATTCGTTTGCTGCCATGCAACGCTTGATCGACCGCATCGACCCCAGCTACAGGGCTTAACACCGTGACAGACGCCGTGATGAAAATTGCCGTGGTGGGGCTAGGCGCTGTGGGGGGCGCATTTGCGGGTTTGCTGGGCACCTTGCCGCCTGCCAAAAACATACAACTCTCTGCCATCGCCCGCGGCAATGCGCTGACCGCGCTCAAAGCGCAGGGCTTGGTGTGGCGCGATGTGTCGGGTCACACCCATCACGTGGCGTTGACGGTCAGCGATGACGCGGCTGATCTCGGCCCGCAAGATGTGGTGATCGTGGCGGTGAAAGGGCCTTCGCTTGCTGGCGTGGCGCCTGTGGTGCAGCAATTGTTGGCGCCCCACACCGTGGTGCTGGTGGCCATGAATGGGGTGCCTTGGTGGTTTTTTGAAGGCTGGGGTGGCCCTTGCGAAGGTCTGAAGCTGTCGTTGCTAGATCCGCAAGAGGTGATTGCCCAGTGCATTCCCACCTCGCAGGTGCTGGGTTGTGTGGTGCATTTCTCAGCCCAGTCGCCCAGTGCGGGCGTGGTGCAAAACATGAAAGGCAATCACCTGATCATTGGCGAACCAGCAGGCGGCGATTCAACGCGCGCGCAAGCCTTGGCAGATGTGTTGAACGCAGCAGGCTTTGAGGTGACCGTGTCGCCGCGCATTCAACAAGACATTTGGTTCAAGCTGTGGGGCAACATGACGATGAACCCCGTCTCTGCTTTGACAGGTGCGCCGTGTGATCAGATTTTGGACGACGACTTGGTGCGCGCATTTTGCAGTGCCGTGATGTTGGAAGCCCAAGAAATTGGCGCGCGCATTGGGTGCACTATTGCACAAGCGCCAAACGACCGACATGCGCTGACGCGCAAATTGGGGTCTTTCAAAACATCGATGTTGCAAGACTTTGAAAACCATCGAGCGATCGAACTTGACGCCTTGGTGGGGGCTGTTCGTGCCATCGGACACCATTTGCAACTGCCCACCCCCTACACCGACGCCTTATACGGCCTCACACGTTTACTGGCCCGCACACGTGGGCTCTACCCCAAGGATGACCTATGAAAATTCCAACCAATTCCTTCCTGGCTGCGATTCGCCAAGGTCACCCCCAAATTGGCTGCTGGGTCGGTTTGGCAGATGCCAATGTGGCCGAGGCCTTGGCAGGCTGCGGTTTCGATTGGTTGCTGCTTGATGGCGAACATGCCCCCAACGATGTGCGCAGCGTGCTCGCACAACTTCGCGCGTTAGCGCCTTATGCGGTGTCGCCCATCGTGCGGCCTGTCCAAGGTGACGTGGCTCTGATTAAGCAATACCTTGATGTGGGCGCGCAAACCCTGCTGGTGCCGATGGTGGACACGCCCGAGCAAGCTGCCTTGTGTGTCAAGGCCATGCGTTATCCGCCAGAAGGTATTCGTGGTGTGGGGGCGGCGTTGGCCCGCGCATCACGCTGGAACCAAGTTGAAAATTATTTAAATCTTGCCAATGAACAAATGTGTTTGCTGGTCCAAGCCGAAACCCCATTGGCCCTGAAAAACATCAAAGCGATAGCCAACACCGAAGGGGTCGATGGCGTCTTTTTTGGCCCTTCTGATCTATCGGCGTCCATGGGCTTTCGTGGCCAGCCTTCTCACCCCGAGGTGCAACAAGCCATTGTGCAAGCCATCACCAAAGTGCGCGCAGCAGGCAAGGCGGCTGGTATTTTGGTGACCGACAAAAAATTGGCCCACGACTACCTGGCGCAGGGCGCTAATTTTGTGGCGGTCGGTGTAGACACCACGCTCTTGGTCAAGGCTGCCACAGACTTGGCACAGAGCTTTAAACAACCAGCTACGCCAACCCCCGTCGCTAGCAAAATTGGTACGGCAGGGGGCTATTGAACTGCTGAAGGGTGGCTGTACACCAAGCCCGAAGCCACGCCGCCAAACAAATCCCCTTCCACCAAGGGCACGCCCACAAACTCAGCTTGCAGGGCCGCTTGAAATGTGCGCAGGGCCGACGAGCCACCCGTGAGGTAAATCGCGTCTGGCTTGCCGTGTGTGAGCGCCGCGCGGTGCACACAGTCACGGGCGCAGGCCACAGTGCGAGCCAGCAGCGCGGCCAAGTGGGCCTGTAAGTCCGCACTGCGCAATGTGGCGGTCAAGTTGGCTTCTAAGTACGACAAATCGATCAGCGTGTCACCGTTGGTTTGCGAGCAACGAATTTTGGCTTGCTCGACATCGTGCGCCATGTGGTGGCCATATCGCTGGTTGAGCACCCGCATCAATCGGTCGTGCAAGTGCGCATCGGTGTAATTGACTTGCAGGGCTTTGGCTTGTGCCATGGCTTTGGGTTGGTATTGCCAGTTGATCAAGTGCCAGGTCGATAAATCAAAAAACACGCGGTTAGGCACTTCACGCTGTTGCGGTCCCATGTGACCGTAGCCCAGCAAAGGCATGAGTTGCCTCAAGCTGAGCTGTTGGTCAAAGTCGGTGCCGCCAATGTGCACGCCGGTGGTGGCCAGCACGTCGTTGGCGCGGTGGTTTTGCTGCATGCGCTCGGGACCTAAGCGCACCACGGTGAAGTCAGAGGTGCCGCCGCCGATGTCGGCCACCAGCACGGTGGTCTCACGCGTCAGTCGTCGCTCGTAATCCAGTGCTGCCGCGATGGGCTCGAATTGAAATGCAATGTCCGTGAACCCCACCGCTTGCGCCGCTTGGCGCAGGGAAGCTTCGGCTTGGGCGTCGCGCGCTGTGTCGTCATCCACAAAATGCACGGGGCGACCCATCACCACGCGTGTGGGGGCTGTGCCTAAGTCGCGCGTGGCGCGTTCGCGCAAGGCGGCCAAGTAGGTGGTGATGATGTCTGAGAAATTCACCAATTGGTTGTTGATGACGGTGGTCTCCATCAGCAACGGACTGCCCAGCAGACTTTTGAGCGAGCGCATCAAGCGGCCCTCAGTGCCTTCAAGGTAATGCGTGATGGCATCTCGGCCAAAGTGTGTGCTGCCTTCTTCGGCGTTGTAAAACACGGCCGTGGGCATGGCCAGCGCATCGCCTTCGAGGGCTATGAGTTGGGCTTGGCCTTTGGGTGGGGCCCAAGACACTGCTGAGTTGGATGTGCCGAAGTCAATGCCCAAAATGCCATCTGCGCCTTGGGCGCTTTTGTGAGAAACGGTCATGCAGGAAGTTAGCTCACCAGCCCCACATACACGTTTTGCACATCATCGTTGTCATCAATCGCAGAGAGAAAGGCTTCGACTTCTTCCAAGGCTGCTGGGCTCAGGTTGGCGGGGTCCACCGGGTTCTTAGGCTTGTAGCCCAGCTTGGCTGACAACACATTGAAACCCTGCCCAGGCAGGGCGCGGCTGACCAAGTCCAAGTCGGTCGGCTCGGTGATGAAGACGGAGGTCCCTTCCTCGCCCGCTTCAAAGTCTTGCGCACCCGCTTCGATGGCGGCCATTTCGGCATCTGCATCTGGAGCCGTCGGTTCGGCTTCAATTAAACCGATGTGGTCAAAGTCCCACGACACCGAACCCGATGTGCCCAACTGGCCTTTGCGAAACAACACGCGCATTTCGGGCGCGGTGCGGTTGACGTTGTCGGTCAAGCACTCGACCATCACCGCCACTTGGTGCGGGGCGTAGCCCTCGTAAATCACGCGTTCAAACTGCACTGATTCGCCCGTCAGACCCGCGCCTTTTTTGATGGCGCGGTCGAGCGTGTCTTTGGGCATGGACACTTTGCGGGCTTGCTCCATCACCATGCGCAAGCGAGCGTTGGCTGCAGGGTCTGCGCCGTTGCGAGCGGCGACCATGATGTCTTTGGCCAGTTTGCTAAAGACGCGGCCTTTGGCGTTGGCGGCTAAGTCTTTGCCTTTGGCTTTCCATTGAGCGCCCATGTGTGTGTTCCTTGATGTCGTGGTGTGTTCAGGAGTCGGTACTCGCGCTCCAGCGCTGGTCCCATGCGTGTTGAATTTGGCGGCGGTCGCGCTTGGTGGGGCGGCCGTGTTCGATGCTGTGTGCGGGCTCTGCAGCCATGCGGTTCTGCTCTGCCAATTTGGCGCGCAAGGCCGTGCTCTCGGGTGTTTCTTCGTACAGCAGTTGCGCCACGGGCGCAGGGCCGCGTGCGGCGCTGATGACTTTGACAATCACAGTTTTGGTGACGTTGCCTTGGCGCACCGTGAGGGTGTCGCCCACCTTCACCTCACGCGCAGGCTTGACGTCTTGGCCGTTGATTTGCACACGGTGTTTGGTCACTTCGTCACACGCAAGACTGCGTGTTTTGTAGAAGCGTGCGGCCCACAGCCACTTGTCGATGCGCAGGCTGTCCATCAGTGGTTGAACACGTCCAACACGCGTGTCAGATCTTGGCCCGAGTAAGTAGGCCGGGGACCGATGGTTTCAAACGGCAGTTGCTGACGGTTCACCCACAGGGTGGTGAAGCCAAACCAAGTGGCACCCAAAGCGTCCCATGCGTTGCTCGATACAAACAAAATGTCTTGCTGTTCGCCAGGGAGGGTGTGCTGCACCAAGGCGTAGGACTCAGGCGATGTTTTGAAGAGGCGAAGGGGGTCCACTGAAATGACATGGTCAATCAAGTCTGTCATGCCTGCACTCGACACCGCTGTGCTCAGCATGTCAGGGCTGCCGTTCGACAAAATGGCGGTGGCTATGCCGCGTTCTTTCAGGCTTTGCAGCACGCCCAAGTTTTCAGCAAAAGGCGTGAGCTTGGCGTATTGGCCCATCAAGGCGTCGATGTGTTCGGGTTTGGCATCTAACTTGAAGCGTTCCAGCGTGTAGAGCAGGGCATGGCGTGTGATGTCCCAAAACGACTGGTAATAACGGCTGCCCTCGGCGCGGTGCGGGTCAGACATCGTGATGAGTCGTGTGTAGTCAATTTGCTTGTCACGCCACAGCACCGAGATGGCTGCGCCTTGGCCTGGGTAGAGCTGCTCGGCCAAGGCGCCGATGCTGTACACATCGAATAAGGTGCCATAGGCATCGAACACAACGGCTTGAATCGGCATCTTCAGCTTTCGTTGGGCAGCAAGCAGCAGGTGTCGCCACTGGCAGGGCGTTCAATCTTGATGCGGTGGATGTTGGGCAACGCGCCTTTGAGGTCGTTGTAGATAAAGGCGCACAGGTTCTCGAGCGTGGCGGGGCCCAAACCTGCCACTTCGTCAAGAAAATGGTGGTCTAGTTTGTCGCGCACTTTGTCGACCTCTTGGCGCAAAAAGCCCAAGTCCATCATCATGCCCGACTCGGGGTCTGGTTTGCCAGCGATGGTCACCTCCGCGTGGTAGGTGTGGCCGTGGATGCGTAGGCTGCCTTCTGCATCGATTTTGCGGCGCAGGGTGTGGGCGGCTTCAAAGTAAAAACGCTGGCTGAGTTCGTAGGTCATCGGATGCCAATCAACTTGTGGGTTTGCACGCTCAAACGCCAGCGCGGATGCGCTTGGCAATAGGCCACGGCCGCTGCAGTGTTGGCTGCTGCGTGGGGCCCATCCATGGGCTGCAAATAGAAATTTTCAAAGTTCAGCGATTCATACAGCGCGGGTTCGGCACCTGGTTGCGGAAACACCAGTTTGAGCTCTTGGCCCGTTTCCACCACGCGCTGGCTACCCGCCTTGGGGCTCACGCACAGCCAGTCAATGCCTAGGGGCGGCAGCACCGTGCCGTTGGTTTCCACGGCAATGTTAAAGCTAAGCGCGTGCAAGGCATGGACCAGGGCTTCGTCCACTTGCAGCAAGGGCTCGCCCCCTGTCAGCACCACAAAGCGGTGCGCAGTGTCGCTCGCAGGCCAAAAGCTGGCAATGGCCGCAGCCAAGGCTTGGGCGCTGTCAAACTTGCCGCCGTGCGTGCCATCGGTGCCGACAAAGTCGGTGTCGCAGAACTGGCAAATGGCCGAGCTACGATCTTCTTCACGGCCACTCCACAAGTTGCAGCCGGCGAAACGACAAAACACGGCGGGTTGCCCTGCATTGGCGCCTTCACCTTGCAAGGTGTAGAACATTTCTTTCACGCTGTATGTCATGGCGTTATTTTCGCAGCAAGTGAAGCTGCCTCATGGGGAGAGTGCGACACTTGCCCTTTTATGGGCGAATAAGGGCTTTGCGCGATGGATGTCTTGACGACACAAACTCTGTCAGGGGTGCAAATGGGAATCGAGGTGGCAGGCACCGTGGCTTTTGCGTTGTCGGGTGTGATCGAAGCTGCGCGTAAAAAACTCGACGCAGTGGGTGTGTGCGCGGTGGCCAGTGTGGCGGCTTTTGGCGGCGGCACCTTGCGGGATGTGTTGTTGGACCGCCGTCCGCTGTTTTGGATTGAACATTCTTGGTATTTGTGGACGGTGTTGGCCTTGTGCTTGACCGCGATGTTTTTGATGCGCGCCAAACATTTCAAGCCAACTGAAAAATCCATGCAGTGGCCCGACGCTTTGGGCTTGGGATTGTTCGCCGCCAGTGGCACGGTGATTGCTCTGGGCATGCAAATGCCAGCGCTCATCGCGGTGCTGATGGGGGTCATCACCGCCACCTTTGGCGGTGTGTTGCGCGACATGGTGTGCAATCAAATTCCCACCGCTTTTCACGACCACCGCCCCTATGCCGTGTGCGCTTTTGCTGGCGGCTGGGTAGTGGTGGCGTTGCACCATCTTGGTTGGGACCCCAATGCGGTGGTGGCCCTTGGGGCGGTGACGGCGACGCTGCTGCGTTTGGCCGCCCTGCAGTTTGAGTGGCGTTTGCCGAGTTGGAAAACTGAAGATTAAGCAGGTGACTGGGTCGCCACCTCGTGTGCCGCCATCAACTCCAGCGACTTCACCAAGGCGGAGTGGTCCAATTGTCCCCAACCGTTTGAGGCGCAAGCTTGCATGAGTTGTGCGGCCGATGCGGTTTGAGGCAAGGACACACCGATGGCTTTGGCGCCTGCGAGTGCCAAGGCCAAATCCTTTTGGTGCAAGGCAATGCGAAAGCCAGGATCGAAGGTGCGCTTGATCATGCGCTCGCCATGCACTTCCAGGATGCGGCTAGAGGCAAAACCACCCATCAACGCGGCCCTCACTTTGGCGGGATCGGCGCCTGCTTTGCTGGCGAACAACAGCGCTTCGCCGACGGCGGCGATGTTCAAGGCCACGATGATTTGATTGGCCACTTTGGTGGTTTGCCCATCCCCATTGCCGCCTACGAGCGTGATGTTTTTGCCCATCAATTCAAACAAAGGTTTGACGGTGTTGAAAGTGGCTTCAGAGCCCCCCACCATGATGGTGAGGCTGGCGGCTTTGGCGCCCACTTCGCCGCCTGACACGGGGGCATCCAAGTACTCGCAGCCCAGCGCATTGATTTTGTTGGCGAAAGCCTTGGTCTCCATCGGCGAGATGGAGCTCATGTCGACCACGATCTTGCCTGGACTCAAACCTTCAGCCACACCGTCTTTGTCAAAGAGCACAGTTTGCACATCCGGGGTGTCGGGCAACATCAGGAAAATGATGTCAGCGGCGCGCGCCACATCGGCATTGGTCGCGCAAACATGGGCGCTGGCCAGTTCGGCGGGCACTTGGCTGCGTGTGCGCACGAACAACGCGTGTTGGGCGGCCAGCAGATGTTGCGCCATGGGGGAGCCCATGATGCCGAGTCCAATAAATCCTATTTTCATGGTCGTCTTTCTGTGAATCAAGTTCAGTCGGCGGTGATGCCGCGCGCTTTGATGATCGCGGCGTAGCGCTTGCGATCGTTGTCAATGAGTCTGCCAAAGTCGGCAGGTGTGGTGGCTTTAGGGATGCCACCTAATTCGATCAAACGATTTTTGACGTCAGGTATGTCGATGACTTCTCGCACATCGGCCGAAATTTTCTCCACGATGGCCGAGGGCGTTCCCGCTGGGGCGACCAAGCCAATCCAGCTGATGGAATTGAAGCCAGGCAGCGTGCCTTCTGCCAAGGTGGGGACATCTGGCAAGGCGTTCACACGCTGTTCGCTCGTCACGGCGAGCGCGCGTAATTTGCCAGCCTTGATGTGGCCACTTGCTTCTAAGACGGTCATGAAAGAGAGTTGCACATTGCCAGCCAATAGATCGGCAATCGCGGGCCCGCCGCCCCGATAGGGCACATGCACAATGAAAGTGCCCGTGGCGTCTTTGAACATTTCTGCTGCCAAATGGGGGCCACCTCCCGCCCCAGAACTGCTGTAGTTCAATTTGCCAGGTTGGCTTTTTGCCAGGGCAATGAATTCTTTGTCGGACTTCGCTGCAACAGAGGGGTTGACCATCATCGCCAAGGGGAGTTCGGCCACGAGTGAAATCGGTGCAAATGCTTTGTCGGGGTCATAGGGCATTTTTTTAAACAAAGCAGGATTGATGGCCTGCGTGCCTAAGTTGCCCATCAAAATGGTGTAGCCATCGGGCTTGGCTTTGGCCACAAAATCAGCGCCGACTTGGCCTGAGGCGCCCCCTTTGTTGTCAATGATGACGGACTGATTCCATTTCACACTTAATCGTTGTGCCACGATGCGAGCCCCTGTGTCTGTGCCGCCACCAGGGGGAAAGGGCACCACGAGGGTCACGGGCCTGTCGGGCCATGCGTAAGCAGTCGTCGCACAAAGAAGTGACAAGGCGAATGCCAGCAGGGGGCGTCTGTGTGTTGCCATGGGCTCACTCTTGTGATTGTTTGAGCTCAGTAGCCGCCAGAGCTTGACACGGGTTGCCCCGCACGCATTTTCGCGATCACTTGTTGCGCACCTGCTGCCATCAAGCGTGCGTCCGAGCTGACGGTGACGAATTGAAACCCTTTGGCAATGCGTTTGAGCGCAGACTCAGGCGTGCCGTTGTGAATGCCTGCCACCACGCCGTGCGCTTTGGCACGTGCCAAGATGTGGTCGACCGCTTCTGCCGCTTTGGGGTCGAGGTCGTCAAAGGTGGGGGTGCAGCCCAAGGCCAAAGACAAGTCGGATGGGCCGATGTAAATCGCATCCAAACCTTCCACCGACAAAATCGCATCCAAGTTGTCTAAGGCTGCTGCGGTTTCAATCATGGCGAAGGTGACGATGGTGTCGTTCGCGTGCTGCGGGTAGTCAGCGCCGCTGTAGAGCAGGGCTCGAATGGGCCCGAAGCTGCGTGTGCCACGCGGGGCGTAGTGGGTGTAGGCCACCAGTTTTTGGGCGTCTTCTTGGGTGTTGATCATGGGGCAAATCACGCCGTACGCGCCCGCATCCAAGGTCTTCATCAAGATGCCAGGCTCCAACCAAGGCACGCGCACCACGGGAACCGTGGCGGTGGTGGACATGGCTTGCAGCATGGGCACCATGGCTTGGTAGTCGACCATGCCGTGTTGTAAATCGATGGTGAGGGAGTCCCAGCCTTGGTGGGCCATGGTTTCGGCTGAAAAGCTGTTGGGAATAGCCAGCCAGCCATTGACGACGGCGCCGCCAGCTTGCCAAATTTCTCGGAGTTTGTTGGTGCGCATGATGGGTAGAGGTTGAAAAGATTTATCGAACCATGCAGGGACGTTTGTGGTCAAACGTCCAGCCTGGCATGAGGTACTGCATGGCCATTGCGTCGTTGCGTGCACCCAAGCCGTGCTGCAAATACAGTTGATGCGCTTTCTCGACGGCCACCATGTCGAGCTCAACCCCAAGGCCTGGCTTCTTGGGCACTTCTACATGGCCGTTGACAATTTGCAAAGGCTCTTGGGTCAGGGCTTGGCCGTCTTGCCAAATCCAGTGGGTGTCGATGGCCGTGACTTTGCCAGGGGCGGCGGCGGCCACGTGGGTGAACATGGCCAGCGACACATCAAAGTGGTTGTTGGAGTGCGAGCCCCAAGTCAGCCCCCAATCACGGCAGGTTTGGGCCACGCGGACCGAGCCCGCCATGGTCCAAAAGTGGGGGTCTGCCAAAGGAATGTCCACGCTTTGCAGCGAGAGCGAATGCACCATTTGTCGCCAATCGGTGGCCACCATATTGGTGGCGGTCGGCAAGCCGGTTTCACGGCGAAACTCGGCCATCACTTCGCGCCCGCTGAAACCTTCTTCTGCCCCACAAGGATCTTCGGCATAGGCCACCACGCCGCGCATGTCGCGCATCAAACGCACGGCGTCTTTTAGCATCCAACCGCCGTTGGGGTCTAAGGTGACGCGCGCATCAGGGAAACGGTTGTGCAGCGCCGTGACGGCTTCAATTTCTGCCTCGCCCGCGAGCACGCCGCCCTTGAGCTTGAAGTCGTTGAAGCCGTATTTGTCACGTGCCGCTTCGGCCAAGCGCACCACAGATTCGGGGGTCATGGCCTTTTCGTTACGCAAGCGGAACCAAGCGTTGTCGGTCTCGTGCTCGGTGCGGTAGGGCAGGTCGGTTTGGGTGCGGTCGCCTATGAAAAACAAGTAACCCAACATTTCAACCGAGCTGCGTTGCTGGCCCTCGCCCAAGAGTGCGGCCACGGGCACATGCAAGTGCTGACCCAGCAAATCGAGTAAGGCGGATTCCACCGCGGTGACGGCATGGATGGTGGTGCGCAAGTCAAAAGTTTGCAAGCCCCGTCCACCGGTGTCGCGGTCCGCGAATTTCTGGTGCAAGGTGTTCAACACCGCTTGCACATGACCAATGCTTTGTCCGACGACCCACGCTGTCGCGTCTTCCAACGTAGCGCGGATTTTTTCACCCCCAGGCACTTCGCCAATGCCTGTGCGGCCAGCGTTGTCGGTGAGGATGAGAAGGTTGCGCGTGAAGAAAGCCCCGTGGGCGCCTGAGAGGTTCATCAACATGCTGTCATGCCCAGCGACTGGGATGACGCGCAATTGTGTGATGACGGGTGTGGAATGTGGCATGAAGTCTTGGATGGCCAAATCAGTCGGCTTTGATGTTGCGGGTTTCGATCAGCTTTTTCCAGCGGGCGAATTCAGCGGCTTGAAAAGCGGTGAACTGCTCGGGTGTGTTGGCAACCATTTCAAAACCCAGCTCTAAGAGTTTGGGTTTGACTTGTGGGTCATTCAAGCTCGCCACGATGGCGGCATGGAGTTTGGCCTTCACGTCTGCGGGCAGACCTCGCGGCGCGGCAATGGCTTGCCACGAATACACATTGGCTTCTTTGATACCCAGTTCCTCAAGTGAGGGCACGTTAGGCAGCAAGGGGGAGCGCTTGGCACTGGTGATCGACAAGGCCCGTAATTTGCCTGACACAATTTGCGGCATAGCCGTGTTGATGTTCATGAACGACGAGTCCACTTGGGCGCCTAACAAATCCGTCATCACAGGGCCGCCGCCTTTGTAGGGCACATGAATGCCTGTGGTGTTGGTTTGCAACCAAAACAGCTCAGCCGTCAGGTGATCGCTGCTGCCGTTGCCCGAGGAGGCAAAGGTCATTTTGTTGGGGTTGGCTTTTTGGAAGGCGATCACATCGGCCATGGATTTGTGCGGTGAGCTCGCAGGCACGACCAGCACGTTGGGGGCCTGCACGGCCACGGTGATGTAGTCAAAGTCTTTCAAGGCGTCGTAGGGCACCTTGGCTAACAAATGAGGTGCAATCACAAATGGGCCAAGAGATGACACCAGCAAGGTGTGCCCGTCCGCGGCTGCGCGGGTGACGGCGTTGGCACCGATGGTGCCGGTGGCGCCTGCTTTGTTGTCGGTGAGGAAGGTGCCACCGAGTTTTTCTTGCAACTTGGGCGCCAGGGTGCGCGCAATCAAATCGGTCGAGCCACCGGGAGGGAAGGGGACCACCAGGGTGACAGGCTTATCGGGCCACGCATAGGCCGCCGTGGCGAGAGTGAGGTGTGTTGCCAGCAAAAGGATGGTGCGTCGCAGCTTTAGCATGGGGTAGCTCCTCGGGTGTTGGTGTAGATGGCGTAAATCGAATGGCTGCTGGCCATGAACAGTCGGTTGTGTTTAGCGCCGCCAAAACACAGGTTGGCACAGCGCTCGGGCAAATGGATGTGGCCAATGGCCGTGCCGTCAGGGTCAAACACGCGCACGCCATCCAGCGCTTCGGGGTTGGCATGCGCTGAGCCGTCACTGCCCCAGCCGCACCAAAGATTGCCCGCGATGTCGACAGCGATGCCATCGAGTGCCCCTGGCCCTTGGGCATCAATGGCTAGGCGTTTGTTGGACAACGCACCTTGCGCGCTGACGTCATAGGCCCACACTTGGCGATGCGGCTTGGCCCGGCTTTCGACCACATACAGAACAGATTCATCAGGGGAAAACGCCAGACCATTCGGGCCTTGCAAGTCAGTGAGCACTTGTTCAAGCGCACCGTGGCTGGGGTCGATGCGATACACCGCATGCGGCAGTTCGGCGGCTGCGGCATCCCCCTCCCATTCGCCAGCAATGCCAAAGGGCGGGTCGGTGAACCACACAGCGCCGTTGCGCTGACACACGATGTCATTGGGCGAGTTCAAGCGTTTGCCTTGATAGCTGTCGGCCAAGACGGTGATGGCGCCACTGTGCTCGGTGCGGGTAATGCGCCGAGTCTGGTGCTCGCAGGTCAACAGCCGTCCTTGCATGTCCCGCGTCAGGCCATTGGCGTTGTGCGATGGCGAACGAAACTCGCTCACCTGACCCGAGGCATCGTCCCAACGCAAGATGCGGTTGTTGGGAATATCTGAGACCAGCAAATAACGACCATCGCCAAACCACACGGGCCCCTCGGCCCAGCGCATGCCACTGGCCAGTTGCTCAACACTGGTGCTGAATAAGCGGAGTTTTAAAAACCGATCGTCCAAAACTTCAACGCGTGGGTCGGGATAGCGGGCGTTGGTTTCAAAAGCAATCGCAGGTCCAGAGGTCATGGTGTTAATTCAAGATTAAGTTGGGTAACCACATTGAGAATGCGGGCACATAGGTGACCAGCATCAAGGCGGCGATCAAGCCGCCATAGAACGGCCAAATGGTTTTCATGACTGCACCCACAGAAATCTCGCCAATCGTGCAACCAATAAATTGCGTCGTGCCAACGGGCGGTGTGTTCAGACCCAAGGCGCAGTTGATCAGCATGACGATGCCAAACTGTTCGGTGCTCATGCCCATTTGTTGGCAGATGGGCAAGAAGATGGGGGTGCAAATCAAAATCGTCGCCGCCATGTCTAAGAATGTGCCCAGCACGAACAAGATGATGTTGACGCACAAGAAAATGACCCAGGGCGTCGAGCTGATGCTCGATAGCATTTTGCCCGTCAGCTCAGCCACGCCATACAGCCCAATCAAATAGCCAAACATCGAGCTGATACCAATCAACAGCAAGACAGCCCCCGTGCTTTTGACAGCTTTGGCTGCGGCTTTGAGCAGTTGCTCACGGGTGAGTTTTTTGTAGACAAAGGTAGCTAGAAATAAGGCCCAAAGCACCGCGACAGACGCCGATTCGGTCGCCGTGAAAGCGCCAGACAAGATGCCCGCAATGATGATGACCACCACAAATAAGCCTGGCAGAGATTGCGCAAACGAGTACCCCACGACCGACCAACCTGGGAAGGTCCCAGAAGGGTAGCCGCGCTTCACCGCCACCGCATAGGCCGCCACCAAATTGCAAATCGTCAACACCAGGGCAGGCACGATGCCCGCCAAAATCAAAGCCGCAATGCTCACCTTGCCGCTGGCTGCCAGCGCGAAGATGATGAGGTTGTGGCTGGTGGGCATCAAGGCGCCCACCAGAGAGGCATGGGTGGTGACGTTGACTGCGTAGTCGGCGTCATAGCCTTCTTTTTTCATTTGCGGAATCAACACCGCACCCATGGCCGACACGTCGGCCACAGGCGAGCCAGACACACCGCCAAACAAGGTGCAAGCCAGCACATTGCTCATGCCCAAACCACCACGCACATGGCCTGCAAGCGATTTTGCAAAGTCGACAATTTTGTCGGCGATGCCGCCGTACATCATGATCTCACCCGCAAAAATGAAAAACGGAATCGCGAGGAATGAAAACGGGTTCATACCCGAAATCATTTGTTGAAAGCCAACCGCCAAGGGCAAGCCTTCAAACAACAGCGTCGCCAAAGATGACAAACCAATCGAAAACGCCACGGGCACGCCCAGTAGCAGGAGTAAGGTGAAGCTCACGCAAAGAATGGTCAATGCCATGATGGTTGCACCTCTTCACCGCGCAGCAAAGCGATGATGTGTTCTAAAGAAAACAAGGCAATCAATGCGCCCGCCATGGCAGGCGGAGCGTATTTGAAGGCCTCGGACAAGCCGAGGGTTGGGATTTTGTAATTCCACACGCTTTGTGCCAGCACGGCGCAGTTGTAGGCCATGATCAAGCCAAACCCCAACACCAGGGCATGGATCAGCAACTCCATCTTCAGGCGAAGAGCCTCAGGCGCCAGCACTAACAAAGATTCCAAGCCAATGTGACCGGCATCACGCACGCCCACGGCCATGCCCAGCATGGTCACGTAGAGCACCAGTAATACCGCGCCACTCTCTGCCCAGGTGGGCGTGTCGTTGAGGATGTAGCGCCCAATGACTTGGTAGAGCACGGCGGCAATCAGCAGCATGAGACCGCCAACGCCCACCTTCAAGCACAACCGCGCGAGGGCGGCACAAAAGCGTGTGTACATGGTTTATCGGACAGCGTTGATGCGTTTGACCATGTCTTGCAGTTTGGGGTCTTTCAAGAACTTGTCATACACAGGCTTCATCGCAGCTTGGAAGGGCGCTTTGTCCACATCCACAATTTCTGCGCCGCCCGCTTTGACAATGGCCAGCGATTTGGTTTCACGCTCGTCCCACAACTTGCGCATGTAAGTCACCGACTCTTTGGCAGCGGCGCGAATTTGCTTTTGCTCGTCGGCAGACAGGGTGTCCCACACTTTCTTAGAGAAGAGCAAAATTTCTGGGGCCATCGA
>JAVLFR010000204.1:0-1739 GCA_046052785.1 Limnohabitans sp.
ATATCGTGTCGGGCCATGTGGACGGCACGGGACACGTGAGCCACTTTGCGCAAATCGGCGAGAGCTGGGAGCTGCGCATCATGGCCCCCACCGACCTGGCCAAGTACCTGGCCTACAAGGGCTCCATCACCATCAATGGGGTGAGCCTAACCGTCAACCAGGTGCAAGACTTCTTTGACGCCGACGGCCCCTTGGGTTTGCGCGGCAGTGAAATCAGCATCAACCTCATTCCCCACACCGTGGACCACACTGCTTTGGGTTCGCTCAAAACAGGCCACACGGTGAACCTCGAAATTGACACGGTGGCCCGCTACGTTGAACGCATGTTGCGTGTTGACGCATCGTTGGGCACCGCTGCCACCTTGAAAGCCCATCCATGAACGCCACCGAATGCTTGATGACTGCTGCCTCACCTGTTTCTATTTCTCCCGTCGAAGAGATCGTGGCCGACATGAAGGCGGGCCGCATCGTCATCTTGGTCGACGAAGAAGACCGCGAAAACGAAGGCGACTTGGTGCTGGCGTCTGACCACGTCACGCCTGAGGCCATCAACTTCATGGCCCGTTTTGGCCGTGGCCTGATTTGTCTCACCCTCACGCGCGAGCGCTGCGAGTTTTTAAAGTTGCCTCCCATGGCCGCACGCAATGGCACGGTCTACAGCACCGCGTTCACTGTGTCCATCGAAGCCGCGGAAGGTGTGACCACGGGCATTTCTGCGGCCGACCGTTCGCGCACCATCGAAGTGGCTGTGGCCCAAACCACCCAGCCCACCGACTTGGTGCAACCCGGTCACGTGTTCCCCCTGCAAGCGGTGGACGGCGGTGTGCTCATGCGCGCGGGCCACACCGAAGCGGGTTGCGACTTGGCCGCCATGGCCGGTTGCTCGCCCTCATCCGTGATTTGCGAAATCATGAAAGACGACGGCACCATGGCCCGCTTGCCCGATTTGCAGATCTTCGCCGCTGAACACGGTTTGAAAATTGGCACCATCGCCGACCTCATCGCCTACCGCAGCCGCACCGAGTCACTGGTGCACAAAGTCAGCACGCGCACCCTGCTCACCGCACATGGCGAATTCACCGCCAACGCCTACCAAGACAAAACCAGTGGCGCAGTCCACATGGCGCTTGTCAAAGGCACGTGGGGCGCTGAGACAGAAGTGTTGGCGCGCGTGCATGAACCCCTGTCCGTGTTGGATGCGCTAGAGCCCAACCGCGTCATGCACTCTTGGGGACTAGACGCAACCCTAGCGCGCATCAGCGCGGTAGGCACAGGCGTGGTGGTGTTGCTCAATTGCGGCGAAAGCGGCGAACAGCTGTTGCGTCAATTTGATGGCACGGCGCGCTCTGCCCATGGTCCCGAGCGGGGTCGTATGGACTTGCGCAGCTATGGCGTGGGCGCACAAATTTTGCGCGATTGCGGGGTGCAAAAAATGCGTCTCATGGGCAATCCGCGCCGCATGCCCAGCATGACAGGCTACGGACTTGAAATCACGGGCTACCTGTCCAACACCTAAAACCAGCTAAGAATAAAAACCATGTTTGTCCCTGACCTCACCGCCACCCCCTCGCTCGACGGCAGCGCCTTGAAAATTGGCATTGTTCAAGCCCGCTTCAACGAGCCCCTCACCAACGCATTGGCAGCCGCTTGCATCGCTGAGCTCAAAGCCATGGGTGTGGCTGAAGACCGCATCACCCATGTGCATGTGCCGGGCGCCCTTGAAGTGCCTTTGGCCTTGG
>JAVLFR010000205.1:0-4386 GCA_046052785.1 Limnohabitans sp.
AGACAGAGCCAGGGCCACGGGTGTAGGCCACCACATCCACCTCCTGCAAACTGTGTTTGGCCTGAGCCATCACCTCACGCGCCAGCGGAATGACGCGACGAATATGGTCGCGACTCGCCAATTCGGGGACCACCCCGCCATAGGCCACATGCATCGCCACTTGGCTGTAAAGGGCGTGCGACAGCAGATGGGGCAAGACCATGCCCTCTGAACGGACCAAGGCCACGCCAGTTTCGTCGCAGGACGAGTCAATACCGAGGATCAACATAAGCGGCAGAGTTTAGGCCCTCTGCGGCAGAGTCACCTCTAGGGCTAGCGCGATTGAAACGTGTCCATCAACGCCGGCCCCAAGGCCTGCCGCTGCTCGAACATCTCCGGCGCAAGTTGATGCACCGCAACCAAAGGGCCAGCGACCACGCGGCTTTTGGCTGGCTGGGTGTAAATCGGGGAAGCGAACACCACGGTCAACAAGGCCACGGCCATCTGTTTGTAGGGAACCTTTAACTTTCGCTGCGTCAACGAGGCCTGGCTACGGTAAAGCCGCAGACCCGCCGATTCAGGCTTGGCGAATAAAGCGTCTGGGCGTGAGGAGGCACTCACTTGGGTCGATTTGCCTAGATTGACCTGAATGTCTGAAGGCAAACTCTGAATTGAGTCAGTCACCCCTTGAGGACCGTTTGTGGAGGTATTGAGGGATGCCTTAGAAGTTGGCTCTGGCGCATCGGCCAAATTTTTAATCATGGACACCAAGCCCAATCTGGCAAATGCAGCATCCACCAATTGGCGATTGATATCTGATGATTCTGTTTGAATCGGCACGAAATCGTCAGTAAATTTTTGCGCACGCCCAATTTCAAGAAAGCTGAAATTAGTTTTCTCAAAATGGTCTAGCTTTTGGTGCACCTGCCCCACCACTTCGTGGATGTTTTGGGCCCGGGCTTCAGGATCCAAGGTCTCTTTGTGATCAAGCAATACCTCCACATCGACAGGCTGTCGGTTGAGTTCGGTGCTTTCGAGCGCAATCACTTGGTTGTTTTTGGCCAGCGCCGAGGCATCAACTTTTTGACGGTTCAAGTCATCGGGCGCCACATCAAGGGTTTGGAGGTTCAAGCCTTCAGTGGCATTGCGTTTGACTTGGGCAATGTTGGCCTCGCCATTGAAATCTTTGGCCAGGTTTTGCTTGTTCTCGAGCATTTTTCGCGAAATGAACTGGCTCATTTCCAACTCGGCAGCGCTGGCCCCCAGAAAACCGTCGTTGACGGCATCCCTTAACCCCTGTGCAGCCGCCGCGAGCTTGGGGTCTTTGAGTTGGTTGTCAAACACCTCCCCCTCAGCCCCGTCATTGCCGGTGACCCGCTCGTGCTTGACACGGTTTTTGAAGTCGTTGGTACTAAAAGGCTTGACGTTTTTGGTTTCAATGACTTGGTGAAAGCGCGCGAATGTGGCCTCGTTGTAGCCAAATGCACGCAACATCGACATGAACAGCTTGTCTTCAATGCCTGCCACCTCCCCATCGGCCAACATCGAGTCGCACACATTGGTAAGGATGTAGAGTTTTTGCTCAGGCTTTAAGACGGCCGATGCTTCATGTAAAAACGCCTTCATCTTGACCGAACGCACGTAGGTCAAGGCGGCTTTTTGTAAACCCTCAAACTCTCCAAGCGCAGCTTCAAGTTGACCGACTTCATGCGCGCCAATGGCCCCATCAGAGGAGAGCATGTAAAGCATGGCACATGCCAAAGCCAAATGCGGGGTCATAGGTTGGCGCTCTTCACGCACACCCGTGTAGCGGCCCAAAATAGACTTGTCGTTTTTGAGCGCCAGAATTTTGAAGAAGGGCTCGAACTGCTTGTCTTGCACACCAAAGGCTTGCCTCAAACGTGCAAACTGGGCCAATTCATCAGGCTCAGCTTTGCCATCCGACAACAGCGCATCGCACACATTAGCCAAGATGCACCACTTGTCCTTCATGCTCAGCAGTTCAGGCGCATCGATCAAAAACCCATCGAATGACAAAGTCTGAACGTAGTGCACGCCGAAGCGCAAGACCTCTTCATCGCCACCAAGTACCGACTGGAGATGGCTGCTTTCTGCAGCATCTAATTCACCATCAGACGCCACCATATAAAGTAACGCACACGCCAAGGCCAAATAGGGGGTCAGATGAATTTTTTCAGCCCCCACAGCCTCCAACCCGGCCTCTTGCTTGAGGTCGTCTAATAAATTGACTTGAAGCGTGTTGGTGACCATGCCGACACGTTATTCACCCTACAGATGAGGTGGGTGACATCGCTGTCATGGATCGGGAAAATGACGTGATCGTCATGAAAACCCCGTCAAAGAGGGGCGTTCAAGGGCGCAGTCAATGTAAGCAAAACGGTTTGAGTTTCGGTGATGCGCAGAGTCAACACGCCTTGATGAATCCTGGCAATCTCTGCACAAATACTCAAGCCCAAACCTAAACCATCAATTTGTCGTGTGTGCGACGCATCGCCTCGGTAAAAACGATCAAAGGCATGATGGGCTAGGTCAGGGGGAAAGTGCAGGCTGGGGTTTTCCACCGTCAATTGAAATTGACCTTGATCGCGCGTGAGCATGACGCGGATCCAACCTCGGGGTATGTTGTATTTGCGCGCGTTTTCCAACAAGTTGTGGATCAACTGGATCGCCAAGGTTTTATCACAGTGCCAAATTAAACCTGGCTCAACCTGATGATTGAGGGATAAATGCCATTGCTCCTCATCTTCCTCAGGTTTGATGAACTGGGTGAGCAGTTGGCTCAAGTCCACATCGACAAAGGTTTGCCCTAGACTGTTGGCGTCCGCGCGCGAGAGCAGCAAAAGTTTTTCAGTGATATCGATCAAGCGATCCACCTCATCACTGATGCCCCTGACACGCACTTGAAACTCTGAACCCAAGGGCAAAATATCAATCAGTTGCTCGGTGTTACCTCGCAAAATGGTCAAAGGGGTACGCAACTCATGCGAAGCGTCCGAGGCAAAACGACGGGCATGGGTGAAGCTTTCATTCAGGCGTTGAAGCAACTCTTTATAAACATTCACCAAACTTTCAAACTCTCGGTAAGGTGCTTTTAATTGAATATTTTGGCCTAGGTTATTGGCATTCAAGGTTGCAATCGATTGCTCAATATTTAAGATCGGACGCATGATAATTTTTGCGGCCAACCACGTCAAAATCATTAAAAATAAGATCACAAAGGGCGCCACACGCCATAAATTTTGATCGCGCAAGGCCCACAGCTTTTCCCGAATGATGTCGGCTTCGCTGCTTTTGATCCACACCTGTAAGCCCGTCGACTGACCGGCCTGCCTGACTGCCATCCATTCCACATCCTGAATGCGACCACGCCAATACTGCATCATCGGATTGGATTGCGACATTCGAAAGTTCGACGCCTCGGGGTCAAACGAACCCGGACAAGCCGCGCCAGCAGAGTCACAGAGAACATAAAAATCTGAGGCATTGCTGATGACGCTGCCTTGATCTTTCAATTTGAAACACGTCAAAAAAGCCTGCTTGTCCGTTGATTTTTCTGAACACGCCTGCAGGGCTCGCCCCATGTCGATGTGGATGGCATCTTGCAGCTGCTTGGCCAAAAAAAACTGGGCGATCAATCGGTTTGAAAAAATGATACCTAAGGTGGCAAACAACATCAACATGAAAATTCGAAACTTGTAGGAGCGAAACATGGGTCAGACCTCTACCCGAAGTCGGTAGCCCACACCCCGCACAGACTCGATAGGCGCTGGATAGCGGCTGTTGTTTCGGTCTAATTTGAGCTTGATGCGACGCACGCACACGTCAACCAAGTTGGTTTCGGGGTCAAAGTTAATGTCCCACACGTGTTTGAGAATTTGTTGCCTTGAATAAATGTGGCCCGGCGAGCGCATCAAGTAAGCCAACAAACTGAATTCACGTTGGCTAAGCAAAGCCGTCACATCAAACCACTTGGCATGGCGTGTCACCACATCGAGCGAGAGGTGCCCGACCGTGATCTCCTGCACCTCGTCTGGCGCGGTGCGTTTGGCGACCAATTTGATACGGGCCAACAACTCCTCGACAAAAAAAGGTTTGGGCAAATAGTCATCTGCCCCCAAATCAAATCCTTTGAGACGATCTGGCAGATCGATCTTGGCACTGAGGATGATGATGGGCATGTCGCTGGCTGCCGCTTTGGCCTGCTGCAAGACTTGAAAGCCATCGAGCTTGGGCAGCATCAAATCCAAGATCGCCACGTCGTGCGCCGCGGCAAGAATCAAGTCCAAACCCTGCTCCCCATCCTGGGCATGGGTCACCTCATGGCCCGCAGAACGCAAGCCTTGGGCTGTCTCTTATACACATCTGACGCTGCCGACGACTTAATAG
>JAVLFR010000206.1:0-12770 GCA_046052785.1 Limnohabitans sp.
TGTATAAGAGACAGCTCTTCACCCGTCCCCGCGTTGGCGTTGCCCGTGTTGATCACCATGGCGCGAATGCCATGGTCACCCATCAAATGGTCTCTGCACACCTGAACGGGTGCAGCGCAAAAACGGTTTTGCGTGAACACGCCACTGACAGATGCACCTTCGTCAATCAACACGACGGTCAAGTCCCGACGGCCAGTTTTGCGAATGCCCGCTTGCGTCACACCAATACGCACGCCCTCAATGGGGTGCAGGTCTGCAGGGTGGGGAGGGTTCAAATGGACAGCCATGGGTTTAAACCAACTTTCCGTGACAAAACTTGAATTTTTTACCACTGCCACAAGGGCAAGGTTCGTTGCGGCCCACAGTGGGAACAGGTGCGACAAGCGTCGTTGGGTCAGCCGTGGTCACGGCTTGACCTGATTCGTCGGGCGCGGTGTAGGTGACGTTGTGTAACTTCTCGGCACGGTCTTCGAGCTCAGATGCGGCTTGTTCAATTTGCTCGGTCGATTCAATCTTGACCGTCATCAACACGCGCGTCACTTCGTTCTTGACCAAGTCAAGCAACTGGCCAAACAGCTCAAAAGCTTCACGCTTGTATTCTTGTTTAGGTTGCTTTTGCGCGTACCCGCGCAAGTGAATGCCTTGGCGCAAATAGTCCAAAGCTGCCAGATGCTCGCGCCAATGGCTATCAATGTTTTGCAACAACACCACGCGCATGAAGGGGGTGAACTGAGCAATGCCCACACGGTCTAATTTCTCTTGGAATGCGGCATGGGCGGCCTGCACCACATGGGCCAAAATTTCTTCATCGGTAATGGCCGAGGCATCCTGCACGGTGGCTTGCAAGGGCAACTCAATGAGCCAGTCTTGAAGCAGTGCGCGCTCTAAGCCAGCGATGTCCCATTGCTCTTCAACTGACTCTGCGGGGATATATTGGCGCACCAAATCGGTAAAACTACCTTCGCGCAGGTTAGCAATTTGCGCTGTCAAATCGGTGGCGTCAAGGATGTCATTGCGCTGTTGATAAATCACACGGCGTTGGTCGTTGGACACGTCGTCATATTCGAGCAATTGTTTGCGAATGTCAAAGTTACGCGCTTCAACCTTGCGTTGGGCACTCTCAATGCTACGTGTCACGATGCCAGCTTCTATGGCTTCGCCCTCTGGCATCTTCAAGCGATCCATGATGGACTTCACGCGCTCACCCGCAAAAATGCGCATCAGCGAATCATCCAGACTCAAATAAAAGCGCGAGGAGCCTGGGTCACCTTGACGCCCCGAACGTCCGCGCAATTGGTTGTCAATGCGGCGTGACTCGTGACGCTCAGTGGCAATGATGCGCAAACCCCCGAGGGCTTTCACGTAGTCGTGATCTTTCGTCCAATGCACACGCAGCGCGTCAATTTGCTGGCGTTTCGCCTCAGCACTCAAGGCATCGTCTGCCTGCACTGCTTCAATCGCATTTTCAACGTTACCTCCCAACACAATGTCCGTTCCCCGGCCTGCCATGTTGGTAGCGATGGTGATCATCTTGGCGCGACCTGCTTGCGCAATGATGGTGGCTTCGCTGGCGTGTTGCTTGGCATTGAGCACTTGGTGGGGCAACTTGGCCTTTTCCAACATCTCGGCAATGAGCTCGGAATTTTCAATCGATGTGGTACCCACCAACACAGGTTGACCGCGCCCATAGCACTCACGAATGTCTTCAATGGCAGCCGCATATTTTTCAGCGGTGGTTTTATAGACGCGATCGAGCTGGTCTTCGCGTTTGCTGATTCGGTTCGGAGGAATGACCACCGTTTCCAAACCATAAATTTCCTGGAACTCGTAGGCTTCTGTATCCGCCGTACCGGTCATGCCGCCGAGCTTGGTGTAGAGGCGGAAATAGTTTTGAAACGTGATGGAGGCGAGCGTTTGATTCTCGGCTTGAATTTCCACACCTTCTTTGGCTTCCACCGCTTGATGCAAACCATCGCTCCAGCGCCGTCCCGCCATCAAGCGGCCTGTGAATTCATCCACGATGATGATTTCACCGTTTTGCACCACATAGTGCTGGTCGCGGTGGTACAGATGGTTAGCACGCAAAGCCGCGTACAAGTGATGCATCAAACTGATATTGGCAGGGTCATACAACGACGCGCCTTCTGGCAGCAAGCCATTGGCACTCAAAAGACGCTCTGCGTGTTCATGCCCTTGCTCGGTCATGAACACTTGGTGTGATTTTTCATCCACCGTGAAGTCACCAGCCGTGATGATGCCCTCACCAGTGCGGGGGTCCTCTTCACCCACTTGGCGTGTCAAGAGGGGCACGATACGGTTGATCGCCAAATACTGTGCAGTATGGTCTTCGGCTTGACCGCTGATGATGAGCGGCGTACGCGCTTCGTCAATCAAAATCGAATCCACCTCGTCAACAATGGCGAAATTGAGCTTGCGTTGCACACGGTCAGTGGCTTCGTAAACCATGTTGTCGCGCAAGTAATCAAATCCGTATTCGTTGTTGGTACCGTAAGTGATGTCCGAACCATAGGCCGCTTGCTTTTGCTCCCGTGTCATATTTGGCAGGTTAATGCCCACAGACAAACCCAGCCAGTTGTACAAGCGAGCCATCCATTGCGCATCACGGCTTGCCAAGTAATCGTTGACCGTCACCACATGCACACCCTGACCCGTGAGGGCATTGAGGTAAACAGGCAATGTGGCGGTGAGGGTTTTGCCTTCACCCGTGCGCATTTCAGAAATTTTGCCGTTGTGCAAGGAAATACCACCAAGCAACTGCACATCGAAGTGGCGCATCTTCATGACACGTTTGGAGGCTTCACGAACCACGGCATAGGCTTCAGGCAGCAACGCGTCTAAGGCTTCACCCTGAGCGACTCGTGATTTGAATTCGTCTGTTTTGGCGCGTAAAGCATCGTCGCTGAGTTTTTCCAGCGAAGGCTCCAACGCATTGATTTGCACAACGGTTTTGCGGTATTGCTTAAGTAGGCGCTCATTGCGGCTACCGAAAATTTGAGTTAGGAATGATAGAGCCATGCGAGCACTGCGGTGGGCTTAGTTTTCATTTGAAAACCAGGGCCGCAAAATCCTTTTTGAAAGGCTGGAAAGAAGCGTCTAATTTTACCCGTCTACAGCCTCATAATTACCTCATGGCCTCACGTTCAACGCCTCACCCAGACACGCTCGCCGCTTACCGCGCGTTGGGCTACAGCAAACCGCCCAAAGCCAAGGTTTCGGTGCGTGGCAGATCTCAGACACTCGAGCAAGTGGTCGATTCAGCCCCATCCTTGGCGCACTTTTCGGCCATGGCGCGGGACACGCAAAATCGCCTCCACGCCATCGCACCCCTATTGCCAGCCTCGCTACGCCCACTGGTTCAGTCTGGGGGCGTTGATGATGATGCTTGGTGTTTGCTAGTTCCCAACAGTGCCGTCGCTGCAAAGCTCAAGCAAATCTTGCCCGCCTTGTGCGCTCACTTACGCACCAAAGGCTGGGCAGTGAACACCATCCGAGTCAAAGTTAAATCACAGCGTTAAAAAGGAAAAACCCGTCATACCTAAGGCATGACGGGTTTTATTTTGGTGCCGCTTGTCGGAATCGAACTGACGACCTACCGCTTACAAGGCGGGTGCTCTACCAACTGAGCTAAAGCGGCGCAGGCGAAATTCTAACCGAACTTTGTCGCGCTATTTGATGCGAGTCAAGGTTGGGCGACCCGTGGGAGCACCAGGCGAAGGGGGTTCGTTATCAGAGCCAGAGTCGGCGTCAGGGGTTTCAACCGCACTTAAAAGTGGGCGAGCCGATGTTGGTTTTTGCTTAGGCGTCAACATGGCATCTGCTGGAGGCCCCATGGGAAAAGACATGCCCTGCCCATTTTCACGCGCGTAAATCGCCATCACCCGATTGACGGGAATGATGATGTCACGCGGC
This sequence comes from Limnohabitans sp., assembly GCA_046052785.1. Taxonomy (GTDB): domain Bacteria; phylum Pseudomonadota; class Gammaproteobacteria; order Burkholderiales; family Burkholderiaceae_C; genus Limnohabitans. The sequence goes on from JAVLFR010000206.1 coordinate 3,931, forward strand.
ACACCACCAAAACGGGCTTTGAATTCAATGAACTCATTGCCCAGCGTCATGCCAGCTGTCGCGTCATAGCCCACATTCAAAACCATCTCGCCATTCTTCACATATTCCAGTGGCACTTGCACCGTCTCATCAACCAAGACCGCCACGTATGGTGTGAAACCACTGTCGGTGCACCACTCGTGCAAAGCACGCAGCAGATACGGACGGGTTGAAGTGGCGTCTGGGGCGTTGAGCATAGGACTTACTTGCGCATGACCTTTTCAGATGGCGTGAGCGCTTCGATATAGGCAGGACGAGAAAATATGCGCTCAGCATATTTAAGTAAGGGCGCGGCGTTCTTAGACAAGTCAATGCCGTAGTGATCCAAGCGCCATAAGAGCGGTGCAATGGCCACATCAAGCATTGAAAAATTCTCACCCAACATGTACTTGTTTTTCAAGAACACGGGGGCTAACTGTGTCAAACGGTCACGAATGTGAGCGCGAGATTTCTCCAAAGCTTTATCGTTGGCCTTGGCCGCACGTGACTCCAAGGCAGTCACGTGAGTGAACAGTTCTTTTTCAAAGTTCAACAAAAACAAACGCACGCGTGCGCGCTCGACGGGATCGCCGGGCATCAACTGCGGGTGCGGGAAACGCTCGTCGATGTATTCGTTGATGATGTTTGATTCATACAAGATCAGGTCGCGCTCAACCAAGATGGGCACTTGACCGTAGGGGTTCATCACATTGATGTCTTCGGGCTTGTTGTAAAGATCCACATCGCGAATTTCAAAATCCATGCCTTTTTCGAACAAGACAAAACGGCAGCGATGTGAGTAGGGACACGTAGTTCCCGAATAAAGCACCATCATGATGGGCGGCTCCTAAAAATCAAAAAGAGTGGCAGGCTCGCCTGTCACTCCGTGAGGTGACAACAGGCACGAGACCTGCTGCCGAATTGGTGCAAATTACTTGATGTCTTTCCAGTAGGAAGCATTCAAGCGCCATGCGATCAACATAAAACCAACCAAGAACAACATCACCCACACACCAATACGCACGCGTGTGTTTTGTGAAGGCTCAGCCATCCATTGCAAATAGCCAACGAGGTCTCCCACGGCTTGGTCATATTCCAAAGGCGTCATCTTGCCTGGCTTGATTTGTTCCCAGCCTTTGAAGACTTGCACTTGATGCCCATGCTCTTCGTGTGAGTCGAACACAGGACGACGCTGACCTTGCAACTCCCACAACACATGCGGCATGCCTACATTGGGAAACGCCAAGTTGTTCCAACCAGTGGCTTTGGTGTCATCGACGTAAAACGTGCGCATGTAGGTGTAAAGATAGTCAGCACCGGTGCCATTGTGACCAGCGCGAGAGCGCGCAATGAGCGTTAAATCAGGTGGTGTGGCACCAAACCACTCTTTGGCCTGCTTAGGGTCAATGTTGGACTTCATGGTGTCACCAACTTTTTCAGTGGTGAACAACAAATTGTCTTTGATCTGCTGCTCGGTCAAACCAATGTCTTGCAAGCGGTTGTATCGCATGAATGCAGCAGAGTGGCAGTTCAAGCAATGGTTGACAAAAAGCTTGGCGCCGTTTTGCAAGGCAGCCAGATCGTTTGTTTTGTTAGGCGCTTTATCCCAAGCAATGCCGTCGCCAGACGCTTGCACACCTGAAACTAAACCTAAAGCCAATGCCAAGCTGAGAATAATTTTTTTCATAGTGATGTACTCCGAGACTCTCAGTGAGGCGTGAACGTGACACGGTCCGGCACAGGCTTGGTTTGCCCGATGCGGCTCCACATTGGCATCAACAAGAAGAAGCCAAAATAGAACAAGGTGCCCACTTGAGACACGCGCTCGCCAATGGCTGACGGTGGCTGAACACCCAAATAAGCCAACACGATGAAATTCACCACAAACACGCCGTACATGTACTTGTGCCAATCGGGACGGTAGCGGATCGACTTGACCGCGCAGTTGTCCAACCAAGGCAAGAAGAACAAGATCACCACAGCGCCACCCATGACCACCACACCCCAGAATTTAGCGTCGATGGAAAGCATGCTGACTGACACCAACACTGCCGCGCCAACCACGCCAGCTTTGATGAGCTTAGGCAATTGGGCTCGCACGGCGCCAAAGTAAGCGCCAGCCAAAACGCAAGCGATCAAGACATAAAGCATTTCGGGCGTAACAGCTCGCAACATCGAATAAAAAGGCGTGAAGTACCACACTGGTGCAATGTGCAACGGGGTCTTCAACGGGTCCGCGGGAATGAAGTTGTTGTATTCGAGGAAATAGCCACCAAACTCAGGCGCGAAGAAGATCACAGCACTGAACACCAACAAGAAGCCGCTCACACCCAAGATGTCATGCACGGTGTAGTAAGGGTGGAAAGGAATGCCGTCCAAAGGATGACCATTCGCATCCTTCGGCGCGTTGGGTCCTTTAATTTCCACGCCGTCAGGGTTGTTAGAACCGACTTCGTGCAAGGCAATGATGTGCGCCACGACCAAGCCCAAGAGGACCAGCGGCACAGCAATCACGTGGAAGCTGAAGAAACGGTTCAAGGTGGCATCGCCCACCACGTAGTCACCACGAATCAGCAATGCCAAGTCTGGGCCCACGAAAGGCACAGCCGCAAACAAGTTCACGATCACTTGAGCGCCCCAATAGGACATCTGGCCCCATGGCAACAAGTAACCCATGAAAGCTTCAGCCATCAAGCACAAGAAGATGGCGCAACCAAATACCCACACCAACTCACGCGGCTTTCGGTAGGAGCCGTAAATCAAACCACGGAACATGTGCATGTAGACCACGATGAAAAACGCAGAGGCACCGGTGGAGTGCATGTAGCGGATCAACCAACCCCATGGCACATCGCGCATGATGTACTCCACAGAGCCAAAAGCCAAATTGGCATCTGGCTTGTAATGCATCACCAAGAAAATACCTGTCACGATTTGAATCACCAACACCAACAGTGCCAATGAGCCAAAAAAGTAGAAGAAATTAAAGTTCTTTGGGGCGTAGTACTCGGAGAGGTGCTCTTTGTACATTTTGGAAGCTGGGAAACGGTTGTCCACCCAGTTCAACAGTTTTTCGCCAGCGCTGGCGTTTGGGGAAATTTCTTTGAATTCAGCCATGGTGTGTCCTATCAGGCTTTCTTGTCTTCACCGATCAACAACTTTGTGTCGGAGAGGTACATGTGTGGCGGCACTTCGAGGTTATCGGGTGCAGGCTTGTTTTTGAACACGCGACCAGCAATGTCAAATGTTGAACCGTGGCAAGGGCAAAGAAAGCCACCTGTCCAGTCATCAGGCAATGAGGGCTGAGCGCCAGCTTGGAACTTGTCCGAAGGCGAGCAACCCAAGTGAGTGCAAATACCCACCGCTACAAAAACTTCAGGCTTGATGGAGCGCGCTTGATTGCGGGCATAAGCGGGGGTAAATTCGTCGGGCTTGCGCTCTGACTTGGGGTCAGCCAACTGAGATTCGGTTTTGTTCAGTGACTCAAGTTGCTCAGGCGTGCGTTTGACGATCCAAACGGGTTTACCGCGCCACTCAACAGTTATTTTTTCGCCAGGCTTGAGGGCAGAAATATCTACCTCGACAGCAGCACCAGCGGCCTTGGCGCGCTCGGAGGGCTGAAAAGTACTAACAAAAGGCACAGCAACTGCTGCGCCACCGACTGCACCTGCGCAAGTCGAGGCAATCAGCCACGTGCGTTTACTGGTGTCTACTGGGGTGTCACTCATGAAATTCCTCAAACAATCGTCACTGGTTTGGCTAGCCGCCCATTGTAGCTGACCGCCAAGTCCCCAGAATTATTTGACCTTCTTTCCATTTCAAGCATGCGCTTGAGTAGTAATAATTAGACTACTTTATATTTACACAAGGAGTTTGATATGTTGAAAGAATTTCAAGCGTTTGCGCTACGTGGCAATGTCATTGATTTGGCGATTGGCGTCATCATTGGCGCAGCTTTTGGAAAAATTGTCGATTCTGCTGTGAACGACCTCATCATGCCTATCGTGGCGGCTTTCTTGGGCCACCTCGACTTTTCTAACTTATTCATCGTTCTAGGCCCTGCGCCTGCCGACATGGCCATGACGGTGGACGCTATGAAAAAGGCGGGGGTACCCGTGTTTGCGTATGGCAACTTCATCACCGTGGCGGTGAATTTCTTAATTCTGGCTGTCATCATTTTCTTGATGATTAGACAGATCAACAAACTCAAAGGCGACAGCACGCCTAAGGCTGTAGCGCCCAAAGAGGAGGTGTTGTTATTGCGGGATATCCGCGACAGCCTCAAAAAGTAAGCTTCTTTGGCTTGGTCAACGTTTCAAGGCGCGTGCCATGACCACTGACGCAAGCAAGCTAGACGCATCGGCTTTTGCGGTGCCCGCCACATCGAAAGCCGTCCCGTGGTCAGGACTGGTGCGCACCATGGGCAGCCCCAAGGTCACATTCACGCCCTGATCGACGCCCAGGTATTTCACCGGAATCAGGCCTTGGTCGTGGTACATGGCAATCACCACATCAAACTCACCTGCGCGGCCATTCTTCGCGCGGGCGCGCATGAACACCGTGTCTGGCGCAAATGGACCGCTCACTTGCATGCCTTCAGCGCGCGCTTGCTGCAAGGCGGGAATGATGATGTCTAACTCTTCGCGCCCCATCAAACCGCCCTCTCCCGCATGAGGGTTCAAACCCGCCACCGCCATATGTGGCGCACGTCCTGTGGTTGCCAACTCTGTCGCGTGGGTGATGCGCAAGGTTTGCAAAACATTGTCAACCGTGACCGCCTCAATGGCTTGACGCAGAGACACATGGATACTGACCAGCACGGTTTTAAGCTCAGGACTGGCGAGCATCATGCGCACAGGCATGTCGTCCACCGCCAAGCCTGCAAGCGCTGCCGCACAGGCTTGCAACAACTCCGTGTGGCCAGCAAACGGCACGCCTGCCGCAAACAAAGCTTCTTTGTGCAAGGGCGCAGTCACCAAGGCCGACACCTCGCCGCGCAAGGCTGCATTTGCAGCCCACACCACGCAATCAGCGGCCAACTTGCCAGCCGTGGCGCTGATTTGTCCCCAAGGGGGCAGCTCGTCTGCAGCCAATGGCGGCGTGACTTGCAACACGGGGATGGCGAATGGCGAGTTCAATTGCGTGGGGTTCTCCACAGCGCCAACCAACTGCATCTGCATTTGAGGGGCGTGATAGTCGCACTGCGCCACCAGCAACGCCGCGCGTTGCATCACGGCCAAGTCGCCTACCACCACACAGCCTTGCATCTGCTCAGGCGCATCACGGAAAGCTTTGACAATAATTTCTGGGCCAATGCCCGCCGCATCGCCCATCGTGATGACCATGGGTTTGGATGTCATGCGGGGTTGTCAATCTCAATGAACTGATGCGTGATACCCAATTGCGCTGCCACATAAGCCGCAGTGGCCGGCGCGCCATAACGCTCGGTGGCATGGTGACCACAGGCCAAAAAGGCCACGCCAGTTTCGCGGGCCAAGTGCGCTTGCGGCTCTGAGATTTCGCCAGTGATGAAGGCGTCCACGCACGCAGCAATGGCCGCTTCGAAATAACTTTGAGCGCCACCCGTGCACCACGCCACTTTGTGAATTTCGCGAGCCGGCGTTTGCACCACCACCGGCTCACGTTGCAACACTTGCGTCACGACCGACGCCAACTCCCGCGCATCAGCGAACGCCAGCCCATCTTCGCGTTGCCCCCAAAAGCCCAAATCTTGCTCACCAAAGGCACCGTGCACTTGCAAGCCCAAGCGTTTGCCCAGCTGTGCGTTGTTGCCCAACTCGGGATGCGCATCCAAAGGCAAGTGGTAGGCCAGCAAGTTGATATCGTGCGCCAGCAATAACTGCAGCCGCTGCTTCATCCAACCCGTCACGGTGCTGTCTTGGCCGCGCCAAAACAAACCATGGTGCACAAAGATCGCGTCGGCTTTTGCAGCAATCGCCGCCTCAATCAAAGCCCGGCTGGCAGTCACCCCCGACACGATGTGGCGAATCGTGTCGGCCCCTTCTACTTGCAAACCGTTGGGGCCGTAATCTTTAAAACGTGAAGGCTGCAACAACTCGGAACAGGCATTGACCAAGGCTTGTCGCGTGACGGTGTGACTCATCGTGGTTGCCTCACTTTTGAACTTTGGGCTTGGGGCGTTGGGCGGGCGTGACCTCGAGCGTGAGACTTTGTTGACGACGCATCACCTCAAGCTTCACACTTTTGCCTGGCGTGAGCGATGCAATTTGCGTCAGCAACTCGCCCACATTATTGACAGGTTGACCTGCCACCTTTTGCAGCAAGTCGCCCGGGCGCAAGCCCGCGCTGGCCGCTGGCCCATTTTGCAAAACACCCGTGACAATGACGCCTTCGGTTGACTTCAAACCAAATGTCTGGGCCAGTTCTGGCGTGAGCTCGGACGGTTCGATGCCCACCCAACCACGCACCACTTGGCCATCGCGAACAATCCCTTCGAGTACTTGGCGTGCCGTGGATACGGGTATCGCAAAGCCAATGCCCATGTTGCCGCCCGAGCGCGAATAAATGGCGGTGTTGATGCCAATCAAGTGGCCATTCACATCCACCAGGGCGCCACCCGAATTGCCTGGGTTGATGGCCGCATCGGTTTGGATGAAATTCTCAAAGGTGTTGATGCCGAGTTGGTTGCGACCCAAAGCCGACACAATGCCACTGGTCACCGTTTGACCTACGCCAAACGGGTTACCAATAGCCAGCACGCGATCGCCCACTTGGGCGGTGTCTGAGTTGCCCAGGGCGATGACGGGCAGGCGCTCTAGCTGGATGCGCAAAATCGCCAAATCGGTGTCGGGGTCTGTCCCAATCACTTGCGCCACGACACGTCGACTGTCGCTGAGCGTCACCACAATTTCTTTCGCACCTTCAATCACATGGTTGTTGGTGAGGATGTAGCCCTCGGGGCTGACGATGACGCCACTGCCCAAACCTTGCGGCGGCGCTTCGTCTTCTCGGTCACCATAAAAAAAGCGAAACCACGGGTCGTTTTGCAGGGGGTGCACAGGCGCGTTGGCTTGCGTGGTGGCAATACTCACCACAGCGGGTGAGGCGATTTTGGCAGCAGGACTCAAGCTGCCAGGCATGGCCACGCCCACAGGATGAGAGGGCACTTCAAACAGCGTCACCCCCGTGATGCTGGGTGCACGCTGACTCAGCCACTCAGGCTTTAAGGTCATCACCACAAACCAAATGGCCAGCAAGACGGTGACGACTTGAGAGAACAACAACCATTGACGTTTCATGGTGTGTTAGCGCGGGGCTTATTCGGCGTCCGGCGCTTTGGTGTGTTTGATAAACAGTTGCGCTGCCCAAATGCCAATTTCGTACAAGATGCACATGGGGATGGCCAAGGCCAGTTGCGACACCACATCGGGCGGTGTCACGATGGCCGCGATGATGAAAGCAAGCACGATGAAATACGAGCGAAAGTCTTTGAGCTTCTCAATGGTGACCAGATTCATGCGGGCCAACACAATCACCACAATGGGCACTTCAAATGCCAAGCCAAAGGCGATGAACATGCTGATGACAAAGCTCAGATAGGCTTCAATGTCTGGCGCGGCCGTGATGCTTTTGGGCGCAAAGCTTTGGATGAATTTGAACACTTGGCCAAACACAAAGAAGTAACAAAATGCCACGCCCACCATGAAAAGCAGGGTGCTGGAAACAACCAAAGGCATCACCAATTTCTTTTCATGGGTGTACAAACCCGGCGCAATGAACGCCCAGGCTTGGTACAACACCACAGGCAGCGCCAGCAAGAAGGCGGACATCAGCATGATCTTGAGGGGCACCAAAAAAGGTGAAATCACAGAAGTTGCAATGAGCGTGGCACCTGCGGGCAACTGAGCCACTAAGGGGGCAGCCAGCAAGTCATACAACTCTGCAGGCCCGGGGTAAATGGCCAAGGCAGCGCAAGCCACCATCACCGCAATCGTGGCTTTGACCAAGCGGTCGCGCAGCTCAATCAAATGCTGCACAAAGGGTTGCTCGGTGCCAGCCAATTCGTCTTTGGAGGAGGTATCAGACATGATCAGAACGCTTCACAGGGCGAAAACGCGCCACACGGGCGGCGCCAGATTGCGCCTTGGTGCGCACACCTTGACGGGCTTTATACCAATGCGGGGTTGCGCCACGTTTAAGACGCCATTTTTTACCCGGGTTTTCATAGGTCGGTGGCGGCGGCGCCAAGGGCTGGTAAGGCTCAGACGACAAACCCGATGTGGTGTCGGCCCAGTCTTTTTCAAAGTCTGCGCTGGCGGTTTGTACCGATTGCTCCACATCGCGGGCGGCTGACTCCATCGACTCTTTCATCTTCTTAAGCTCGTCGAGCTCCATCGTGCGGTTGACCTCGGCTTTGACATCCGACACATAGCGCTTGGCTTTGCCAATCAGCGCGCCAACGGTACGCGCCACGCCTGGCAGCTTCTCAGGCCCAATGACCACCAAGGCAACTGCACTGACTACCGCAATTTTAGAAAAATCAAGATCAAACAAAGCAAGCGATCATCAGCAATTAGGACTTGTTTTTGACTTCAACGTCAATGGTGTTTTTGTCGGCAGTCACTGCAGCAACGGGGGCTGCAGGTTTGTCCTCGGCAGGTGCACTGCCATCTTTCATGCCATCTTTGAAGCCTTTGACCGCACCGCCCAAATCGCCGCCGAGATTGCGCAACTTTTTAGTGCCGAACACCATGATGACGATGACCAAGACGATCAACCAATGCCAAATTGAAAACGAACCCATGTGTGACTCCTAAGTAATGGTGTGGATTCTAATCAGC
>JAVLFR010000207.1:0-7398 GCA_046052785.1 Limnohabitans sp.
GCGTGGAGTTGTTCGCGCAATTCGGCAGCGCGGGTAGCGGGGCTCATGCGAGGCGCCTCAGTAATCAGCTGAACAAGCGGCGCGCTTGCGGCGACCCCGCCGACAGGTCACGCGCATCGAGTGTGTCGTACAAGGCCAGCAAGTCGCGGGCAATCGCGCCGATGGCGGTCTCTGATAAGGGCTGGCCGTTGTCGTCGGAAATCGCACCGTCCATCACACGCGCGAGTTCGTAAGCGGTTTGAATCATGCGGGCATAGGGCTCTTCTTTGCGGTCCACCTGCGGCACGTCCAGGGACAAGTTGAGTTCGTAGATCGCCGATTGCGTGGGGTCTTCTGACATCGCGGCTTGCGAGTCAAAGGTCAAACCCAAGATCGGCGGCAAACCCATCGTGGCAGCAGGCACGACCATGCGCCCTGGCAAGACGCCTGCGATAAAGCCCAAGCGCGCCGCATTTTGATGCACGTAGCCAGGGCTCCAAGCCGCTTTGGTGGCTTTGAGGGTGAAACTCAATTGGGCATCGTGGGCGCTGGCAAAACTGTCAAGTTCGCGGGCGCGGGCCACTTCTTCGAGCATGTCTGGAAACTCAGGCGCGGCGTTCAGCGCGTCAGCAAAGTGCTGAGTTTTGGTGACGAACTCAGAGAACTCAATTTCATTCAAAGGGCCCGTGCGGTTGGCCAATTGAACGCCCGATTGAAATGCGCTGTAGCGCAAACCCAAGCGTGGCGTCTCCCACAAACCTGTGTCTACGTTGAGTCCTTCCACACTGAACAGCTTGCTGCCCACGCGGCGTGTGGGAGGCATGGCTGCGAGCGCGGCATCGCCAGAAATCGGTGAATCAATTTCTACGGCAGCGATCACATCAATCAAAGCATCCAAGGCGGGGCGCTTTTCAGGCTGCGGCAAATCAGCGGTGGCTGATTCCATCACCTTGGCCACCGCAGGGGACATGGCAGGCGCATGGATGGGGTGCAACGGGGCTTGCTGGGCCGCGCGTTCAGCTGCAGCTTTGGCAGCCGCAGCTTTGCTTGCGGCAATCTGCGCCAACTCGGCTTCGTCAGGCACGCGTTGCGCGTGGGCCGTCGCCTCTTCCATCATGCTGCGGGCGATGTCGCTCACAGGGTCAAGACTGCCCGAAGTTTGGTAAGTGGGCGTTGCTTGGGTGGCAAAGTCTGGCGCGTGGTCAGGACTGTCCACAGGTGCCACATCAAACGATGGCTCTTGCGGTTGCCCCAAAGCAGGGACATACGCCACAGGCTCAGCCGGGGTTTGTGGCGGCAGAGGGTCCGCTTGACGGGGTTTGTTCTTGCGCGATGTCCATGCGCTGTGCGCGACCACGCCAGCCAGGACCACGCCACCTGCAATTGCCAAACCGATTTGAAGAGTGCTCATGTGCTTATTTTGCTATCAAGCGGCGTCGGCCAAGGACACGGCGGACTCCATATCCACGGCAACAATACGGGAAACGCCTTGCTCTTGCATGGTCACACCAATGAGTTGTTCGGCCATTTCCATCGCGATCTTGTTGTGTGAAATAAAGAGAAATTGGGTTTCTTTGGACATGCTCGACACCAACTTGGCATAGCGCTCGGTGTTGGCATCGTCGAGTGGCGCATCCACCTCGTCGAGCAAACAAAACGGTGCTGGGTTGAGTTGAAAAATAGCAAACACCAGCGCAATCGCCGTCAGTGCCTTTTCACCGCCTGAGAGCAAGTGGATGGTTTGGTTTTTCTTACCTGGCGGCTGGGCCAGTACTTGGACACCAGAATCCAAAATTTCCTCACCTGTCATCACCAAGCGGGCGTTGCCGCCACCAAACAGCTCGGGGAACATGCGGCCAAAGTGTTCGTTGACTTGTCTGAAGGTGCCCGCCAAAAGTTCGCGGGTTTCGCCGTCGATTTTGCGAATAGCATCTTCCAGCGTGTTCATCGCATCCGTCAAGTCTTGGGTTTGCGCGTCCAAAAAGTGCTTGCGCTCGCTGGCGCTGGCCAACTCTTCCAAGGCCGCCAAGTTGACAGCGCCCAAAGCGCTGATCTCACGGTTCAATCGGTCAATCTCGCCTTGCAAACCGCCCAAGCGCACGTTGTGGGCAAGGATAGATGCGGACACAGCTTCGAGATCGGCCTGGGCATCGGTCAGCAATTGGGTGTATTGCTCCAAGCCCAATCGAGCGGCTTGCTCTTTGAGCTGGAAATCAGTGATGCATTGGCGCAAGGGCTCCAACTCGCGTTCAAGTTGCAAGCGGCGTTCGTCGCTGGCACGCAGTCGGGTGGTGAGTTCGTCATACGCACTGCGCTTGGCGGACAAGCTGGCTTCACGCTCTACTTTGATGTTCAAGGCATTTTGCAGCCCCGCTTGGGCTGCGGCATCCGTCAGGCGAGCAAGATCTTCTTGGACGCGTGCCTCTTCAGCAGACACCGAGGCCGCTTGTTGTGAGGCGGTGTCGATGATGCGTTTGAGCTCGGCTTCGCGCGAAGCCAAGCTGCGTTGGGCAAATTGGGCTTCTTGGGCTTGACGCTCCAAGCTGCGTTGTTGCTCACGGCTGTCGTTCAAACGACGTTCGGCACGGATAACGGCTTCGTCGAGTTGGGCATGGCGCTCTTGGCTGTCAGCCAGTTGCATGTCTAACTCATCAAAGCGGGCTTCAGCCGTGACGCGACGCTCTTGCAAGTCTGCCAATTGGGCTTCGACCTCAGACAAGTCGCCACTGATTTGCTCGCTGCGCGCGCGAGTTTGCTCCGCCAATTGGCTCAAGCGTAATGTTTGCACTTGCAGCTCATGCGCAGAGGCTTGCGCGGCGGTGGCCTCGGTACGGATGCTCACCAAACGTTGGGCGGACTCGCTGTATGCCGCCTCGGCACGCAGCAAGCTGTGACGCGCCTCATCGGCGATGAAAATTTGCGCCTTGCTGCTTTTGTCGAGGTTTTCAATTTCTTGGGCACGGGCCAACAACCCCGACTGGGCATTGTCTTGCGCATAAAAACTCACGCTGTGCGCGCTGATGGCGTGGCCGCTGGGCACATAAATCACTTGGCCAGGTTGCAAGCTGCTGCGCTTGGCCAGGGCTTCGTCCAAGTCATTTGCAGTGAAGCAACCGTTGAGCCAATCAGTCAACAAAGCTTTTTGGCCTGCATCGTTCAAACGCAACAAATCTGAAAGCTTGGGCAACGCGCTTTGCGCGTCTGGCGCTGCGGCACTGGGTGCTGTGTAGAAGGCCAGCTTGGTAGGCGGCACATCCGTTTGGAAGGCCCGCACGATGTCCAAGCGAGACACTTCCAGCGAGGCCATGCGTTCGCGCAAGGCGGCTTCCAGTGCGTTTTCCCAGCCAGCTTGAATATGGATTCGGCTCCAGAGTGCTTGCAGTCCTTCCAAACCATGCTTGGCCAACCAAGGTTTAAGTTTGTCGTCGGTTTGTACTTTTTCTTGCAAGGCTTTGAGGGCTTCCAAACGGGCCGACAAATCGGCTTGCTTGGCTTGCTCGGCATTCACAGACTGCTGTGCCGTGCTGCGTGCAAGGTCGAGCACAGGGACTTGAGCTTGCAGCTCTTCGAGCTGAGCCGCCGTCACGTCGGCATGGTCTTGCGCCTCTTGAAGCTGCGTTTTGAGGTTGTTCAGGCGCACGTCATCAGGTGCGGCCAAGGCCTGCTTGTCAGCGCTCAGGCGCTCCTGGCGCGCGTGGAGGTTGCGGCTTTGCTCTTCAATGTTGCGCTGGTCAGCGGCCAGCACCTGAATCTGCTGCTGCACTTGGACCACGCTGCCACGTTGTTCATTGCTGCGTTGTTGGGCGACGCGCAAAGCCTCCTCCAACTCGGGCAGTTGCATGGCCTGCTCTTCGACTTGCGCGGCCAACATGACGGCTTTTTCTTCGCCGTCCATGGCCATCGACGCCAAGTTTTCAATCTCTTGCTGCGCTTGCTCACTCTGAGCAGCCCAATGTGCGGTTTGTTCTTTGATTTGAATCAGGCGGGCTTCGGCGCGTTGGCGCCCTTCCACCACAAAGCGAATTTCAGCCTCTAAGCGGCCTACTTCAGCGCTGGCTTCGTACAAAGCACCTTGCGCTTGGTTCACTTGGTCGCCGGCCGCGTAGTGGGCTTGGCGGACCGTTTCCAGATCGGCTTCGATGTGGCGCAAATCGGCAATCCGCGATTCAAGGTCGTTGACCGCTTTGTCGGCTTGGGTTTTGATGCCCAGTTGATCGGCCTCGGCCTCAGCACGACGCAAAAACCACAGTTGGTGCTGCTTGAGGGTGGTGTCCGCTTGCAAGGCGTGGTAGCGCTGGGCCACTTCGGCCTGCTTTTCCAACTTTTCAAGATTGGCGTTGAGCTCTCGCAAGATGTCTTCCACGCGGGTCAAGTTCTCGCGCGTATCGCTCAAGCGATTTTCAGTTTCGCGTCGGCGTTCTTTGTATTTAGAAACCCCTGCGGCTTCTTCTAAAAACAAACGCAGTTCTTCGGGCTTGGATTCAATGATGCGGCTGATCGTGCCTTGGCCAATGATGGCGTAAGCACGTGGGCCTAGGCCCGTGCCCAAGAACACGTCTTGCACATCGCGGCGGCGTACCGCTTGGTTGTTGATGTAATAGCTTGAGCCCCCATCACGCGTCAGAACACGCTTGACCGCGATTTCTGGAAATTGGCTCCATTGGCCGCCCGCGCGGTGGTCGGCGTTGTCAAACACCAACTCCACGCTTGAACGACTGGCCGCTTTGCGTGTGGTGGTGCCGTTGAAAATCACGTCTTGCATAGACTCGCCGCGCAACTCGCTAGCTCGGCTCTCGCCCAGCACCCAACGCACCGCATCCATGATGTTGGATTTGCCGCACCCGTTGGGGCCGACCACACCTACCAATTGGCCGGGCAACAGGAAATTGGTGGGCTCCGCAAATGACTTGAAACCCGATAACTTGATTGAATTCAGACGCACTGAAAAGCCTCTCTAGACACAGCCTGAATCATAAAGCGCTGAGGCACGCACGAACTTCGACCAGCAAGGCCTCCAAACTGGGTACTAATGCAGTAAATAAAGGGCCTGTCACCTCAAGCGGCTTGTCGCGGCTGGTTTGGTAAAGATCCGTCATGGCTTGGGCCAAAGATGCCACCGAAAACAAGGGCATAAAGCCTTTCAAGGCATGCAATGCGTGCTCCACCTTCAAGGCATCGCCCACCGCCAAAGCGGCCTGAATGAGGGTCATTTCTTGCGTCAAGCTTTGCTCAAACGTCACCACCAACTCACGCAGTTGTTCAGTCTCAACAGCGAATTCTTTGGCGCGGGACAGGTCAAGCAAGGCAGAAGTAGACATAGCATTTGGTGGGGGGACAAGCGCAGAGATAATATCAGCCATGAACCCCCTTCTTTCGCGCCTACAGCCCTATCCTTTTGAGCGGCTGAAGCAGCTTTTCTCGACCGTCACCCCCAACCCTGCCTATGCGCCCATCAGCCTAGGCATTGGCGAGCCACGTCACGCCACGCCTCAATTGGTGTTGGACGCTTTGGCCCAAGCCACCTCTCAGCTCGCCGCCTACCCTGCCACCGCTGGTTTGCCTGGCCTGCGCGAGTCGTGCGTGCACTGGATTCAACGCCGTTATGGCTTAACCCTCAACGCGGCCACCCAAGTGCTGCCCGTCAACGGCTCGCGCGAGGCTTTGTTTGCTTTTGCGCAAACAGTGATTGACCCCACATATGAAGCGGTGGTGGTCTGCCCCAACCCTTTCTATCAAATCTACGAAGGCGCGGCCTTGTTGGCAGGCGCCAATCCCTACTACGCCCCAAGCGACCCCGCGTTGAACTTCAACGTCAACTGGGACAGCGTGCCCAGCGAGGTGTGGGCAAAGACTCAGCTGCTTTTTGTCTGCTCGCCTGGCAACCCCACGGGTTCTGTGATGCCCCTGAGCGACTGGAAAAAGCTTTTTGCCTTGAGCGACATCTATGGCTTTGTGATTGCCAGCGACGAGTGCTACAGCGAAATTTATTTCCGCGAAGAGGCGCCTTTGGGGGGCCTTGAAGCGGCTGCAAAACTGGGACGCAACGACTTTAAAAACTTGGTCGCTTTCACCAGCTTGTCCAAACGCAGCAATGTGCCCGGCATGCGCAGTGGTTTTGTGGCGGGCGACGCCAACATCATTCAACAATTTCTGCTCTATCGCACCTACCACGGCTCTGCCATGAGCGGCATGGTGCAAGCCGCCAGCGTGGCAGCTTGGGACGACGAAGCCCATGTGGTGGCAAACCGTGAGCAATACCGCCAAAAGTTTGCAGCAGTCACCCCCTTGCTTGAAGCTGTGATGGATGTGCGCTTGCCCGATGCTGGTTTTTACCTGTGGGCAGCCGTTCCCGGCGGAGACGATGTGGGTTTTGCCCGCGACTTGCTGGCTCAATACAATGTGACGGTACTGCCGGGTAGCTATTTGGCCAGAGAGGCCCAAGGTTTCAACCCTGGTGCGGGTCGCATTCGCATGGCCTTGGTGGCAGAAACCGCTGAGTGCTTAGAAGCCGCGCGTCGCATCGTGGCGTTTATCCAAAAAAACCATTCTTAATTCATTTCAACGCAGAGAAGACAACCATGACTCAACACCAACTTCAACACGTCATCGACAACGCCTGGGACAACCGCGCCAACATCAACGGCGCCAACGCCACACACGAAGTTCGTGATGCGGTGGACCATGTGATTGCCGAATTGAACGGCGGACGCTTGCGCGTGGCCACCCGTGATGGTGTGGGTCAATGGACGGTGCACCAGTGGCTCAAGAAAGCCGTGTTGTTGAGCTTTCGCTTGAACGACAATGAACTCATCAAGGCGGGTGACTTGGGTTTTTACGACAAAGTCAAAACGAAGTTCGCGCACCTCAGCGAAGAAGAAATGAAAGCTGCTGGCGTGCGCGTGGTGCCACCCGCCGTGGCGCGTCGTGGTAGTTTCATTGCTTCTGGCGCAATTTTGATGCCCTCTTACGTGAACATTGGTGCGTATGTGGACAGCGGCACCATGGTCGACACTTGGGCCACCGTGGGCTCTTGCGCACAAATTGGTAAGAACGTGCACTTGTCTGGCGGCGTGGGCATTGGCGGCGTCCTCGAGCCATTGCAGGCCAACCCCACCATCATTGAAGACAACTGCTTCATCGGCGCGCGCTCTGAAGTGGTGGAAGGCGTCATCATCGAAGAAAACTCGGTGCTCGGCATGGGCGTGTTCATCGGTCAATCGACCCCCATCTTTGACCGCGCCACTGGCGAAATCAGCTATGGCCGCGTGGCATCTGGCTCTGTCGTTGTGGCTGGCAACATTCCTAAAGTCGCTGCCAACGGCGCACCTTACAGCATGTATGCCGCCATCGTGGTCAAGCGCGTGGATGCGCAAACCCTGTCTCTTATACACATCTGACGCTGCCGACGAAGCTAGAAGT
>JAVLFR010000208.1:0-5555 GCA_046052785.1 Limnohabitans sp.
GCCAAATCTTGCAACTGGCATTCACCGCCTTGGTCGCAAATAGGGCAATCGAGCGGATGGTTGATCAGCAAAAACTCCATCACCGACTTTTGCGCTTTGATTGCCTTCTCGCTCTTGGTACGCACCACCATGCCTTGGGTCACAGGGGTTGCACACGCCGGCATGGGCTTGGGTGCTTTCTCTACATCGACCAAACACATGCGGCAGTTGGCGGCGATGCTGAGTTTCTTGTGATAGCAAAAATGCGGAATGTAGGTGCCGGCCTTTTCAGCTGCGTGCATGATCATGCAGCCTTCTTGGACGTCAATCTTTTTACCGTCGAGTTCGATTTCAATCATGGCGCTTATCCGAGTCAAACGTAGGCAGCGACCGTGCAGGTCTTGTGCGTGATGTGGTGTTCAAACTCATGGCGGAAGTGCTTGATCATGCCGCGCACGGGCATGGCTGCTGCGTCACCGAGAGCGCAAATGGTGCGACCCATGATGTTTTCTGCCACGTTGTCGAGCAAAGCCAAGTCGCTCTCACGGCCTTCACCACGCTCAATGCGGTCGACCATGCGCCATAACCATCCTGTGCCTTCGCGGCAAGGTGTGCATTGGCCGCATGACTCGTGCATGTAGAAGTAACTCAAGCGCAGCAGGCTCTTGACCATGCAGCGTGAATCGTCCAAAACAATGACCGCCCCCGAGCCCAACATTGAGCCCGCTTTGGCAATGCTGTCATAGTCCATGGTGCAATCCATGATGATGTCAGCAGGCAACACAGGGGCAGAGGACCCGCCAGGAATCACCGCTTTGAGCTGGCGACCTTGGCGAACGCCACCAGCCAACTCCAACAATTTGGAAAACGGGGTGCCCATTGGAATTTCGTAGTTACCAGGACGCTCGACGTCACCGCTGACTGAGAAGATCTTGGTGCCGCCGTTGTTGGGCTTGCCGCACTCCAAGTAGGCTTGCCCACCGTTGCGGATGATCCAGGGGACGGCTGCGAAGGTTTCGGTGTTATTGATGGTGGTGGGTTTGCCATACAACCCAAAGCTCGCGGGGAACGGCGGCTTGAAACGGGGTTGACCTTTTTTGCCCTCCAGCGATTCGAGCAAGGCAGTCTCTTCGCCGCAGATGTAAGCACCAAAACCATGAGCCGCGTGCAACTGAAAGCTGAAGGTAGAGCCCAAGATGTTGTCGCCCAAATAGCCCGCAGCGCTGGCCTCTTCGAGCGCAGCTTCGAAACGCTCGTAGGTTTGAAAAATTTCGCCGTGGATGTAGTTGTAGCCCACGCTGATGCCCATGGCATACGCAGCGATGGCCATGCCTTCAATCACGATGTGGGGGTTGTGCTGCAAGATCTCACGGTCTTTGCACGTCCCAGGCTCGCCCTCGTCCGAGTTACAAACCAAATACTTTTGACCAGGAAACTGACGGGGCATGAAGCTCCACTTCAGACCTGTGGGAAACCCCGCGCCGCCGCGACCGCGCAAGCCAGACTCTTTGACAGTGGCGATCACCTGGTCTTGGGTCAAGCCCTCCGTCAAGATTTTGCGCAGGGCTTGGTAGCCGCCGCGCGCCACATAGTCTTGGATAGACCAGTTGGTGCCATCGAGACCCGCCAAAATTTGTGGGCCAATGTGACGGTCATGGAAACAGGTATCCACCGCCGTTGATTGGAATTGAGAGAGTACTTGTAAAGCTTGGCTAGAGGTCGTCATGCTTCGTCCTTTGCAGCGCGCAAGCCAGCGACCATTTGGTCGATCTTGTCATCGCTCATGTAGCTACACATGGTGCGGTCGTTCACCAACAACACCGGCGCATCCGCGCAAGCGCCCATGCATTCGCCCGGTTGGAGGGTGAACATGCCATCTGGCGTGGTTTCGCCGACTTCAATGCCCAAGGTCTTGGCCAAGTGCATCAGAGCGCCCTGCCCGTTGCGCAATTGGCAAGGCAGGTTGGTGCACACGTTGATCTTGAACTTGCCAACTGGGCGCTGGTTGTACATGTTGTAGAAGGTGGTCACCTCATGCACAGCCATGGGAGCCATGGCAAGCAAGTCAGCAATCACGCGTTCGCTTTCAGCGCTGACAAATCCCTGCTCTTGCTGGGCAATGGCCAAGCAAGCCATGACAGCAGATTGCTTCTGGTCATCTGGGTATTTGGCCACTTCATGGGCAAAACGCGCAAGCGCCTCGGCCGACAGCGCTGTGCTGGGGTGGGTGTTTACAGAACTCATCGGTCAATTTCCCCGAACACAATGTCCATGGTGCCAATCACCGCCACGGTGTCAGCGATCATGTGGCCGCGCGCCATTTCATCCATGGCTGCCAAATGGGCAAAGCCGGGCGCGCGGATTTTCAAACGGTAGGGCTTGTTCGCACCATCACTCACGAGGTAGATGCCGAACTCACCCTTGGGATGCTCAACAGCGGCATACGCCTCACCCTCGGGCACATGAAAGCCTTCGGTGAAGAGCTTGAAGTGGTGAATCAACTCTTCCATATTCGACTTCATGCCTTCACGGCTAGGTGCCGCCACCTTGTGGTTATCCGTGATGACAGGGCCTGGGTTGACTCGCAACCAATCCACGCATTGCTTGATGATGCGGTTGGACTGGCGCATTTCTTCGACGCGTACCAAATAGCGGTCGTAGCAGTCACCCGTTTTGCCCACGGGGATGTCAAAGTCCATGCGGTCGTAAACGTCATAGGGTTGGTGCTTGCGCAAGTCCCAGGCAATGCCCGAGCCACGCAACATGGCACCGGAAAAGCCTAAGTTTTTCGCGCGCTCTGGGGTAACCACGCCAATGTCAACGGTACGCTGTTTCCAAATCCGATTATCTGTCAGCAGTGTTTCGTACTCGTCCACCAACTTGGGGAATCGCTTCGTGAAATCGTCAATGAAGTCGAGCAAAGAGCCTGATCGGCCTTCGTTCAAACGCGCCACCGATTTGGCATTGCGCACTTTGCTGGCTTTGTACTGAGGCATGCTGTCGGGCACGTCGCGGTAAACGCCGCCCGGACGGAAGTAGGCTGCATGCATGCGCGCGCCCGACACCGCTTCGTACATGTCGAACAAGTCTTCGCGTTCGCGGAAACAATAAATCAAGATGTTCATCGCACCGCAATCGAAACCATGGCAACCCAACCACAACAAGTGGTTGAGCAAACGGGTGATTTCTGAATACATCACGCGGATGTATTGCGCGCGCTCAGGCACTTCAAGGCCCATCATTTTTTCAATGGCCAAGCAATAGGCATGCTCGTTACACATCATGGAGACGTAATCAAGACGGTCCATGTAGGGCAAAGATTGGATGTAAGTTTTACTCTCGGCCAATTTCTCGGTGGCACGGTGCAACAACCCGATGTGCGGGTCAGCGCGTTGCACCACTTCACCGTCGAGTTCCAACACCAAGCGCAACACGCCATGTGCCGCAGGATGCTGAGGACCCAAGTTCAGGGTGTAGTTCTTGATATCAGCCATGGATACCGCCGTAGTTGTCTTCACGAATGATGCGCGGTGTAATTTCGCGCGGCTCGATCGTGACGGGTTGGTAAACCACACGTTTTTGCTCAGCGTCGTAACGCATTTCCACGTGACCCGAGGTTGGAAAATCTTTGCGGAAGGGGTGTCCCACAAAGCCGTAATCGGTCAACAAACGACGTAAGTCGAGGTGGCCTTCAAACACAATGCCAAACAAATCAAACGCTTCGCGCTCAAACCAATTGGCCGAATTCCATAGGTCATTGACAGAGGCCACCACAGGCACGTCTTCGCTCACCGCGAACACGCGAACACGCAGACGCCAGTTGTTCGTCACAGACAACAAATGGCTCACCACGGCAAAGCGCAGACCATCGGTGAATTTGGAATGGGCGCCGTCTTTGTAGCTCGAGTAATCCAAGCCACACAAGTCCATCAACTGCTCAAACCCCAAGCGACGATCGTCACGCAAGGTTTGGCAGACTTCATGGTACTCGGCGGCACCGACCGTCAAGGTCAGTTCACCCAAAGCGGATTCGAGAAGCTTGACTTTGCTGCCGAGCACATCGTGCAAAGCGGCTTTAAGCGTTTGAATGGAGTGGCTCATCTATTTTTCCTGATCAGCGTGCGATGGTGTTTTCGCGGCGAATCTTGCTTTGCAATTGCAAGATGCCGTACATCAAAGCCTCAGCTGTGGGGGGGCAGCCAGGCACGTAGACATCCACAGGCACCACACGGTCACAACCGCGTACCACCGAGTAGCTGTAGTGGTAATAGCCGCCGCCATTGGCGCAAGACCCCATAGACAACACCCAACGTGGCTCCGACATTTGGTCATACACCTTGCGTAAGGCGGGCGCCATTTTGTTGCACAAGGTGCCCGCCACAATCATCAAATCTGACTGGCGGGGACTGGGACGAAACAACATCCCAAAACGGTCCAGGTCATAACGGGCGGCGCCCGCATGCATCATCTCCACCGCACAACAAGCCAAGCCAAACGTCATGGGCCACAACGAGCCTGTTTTGGCCCAATTCACCACCGAGTCATAAGACGTGGTGACGAAGCCTTCTTTGAAAACGCCTTCTAGTGACATAGTTTTTCCTTATTCCAAGCTGCTCAAAAGCCGCCTGGGTTATTCCCAGTCGATGGCACCCTTGATCCACATGTAGGCAAAGCCTGCGACGAGGATGCCAAGGAAGATCATCATGTCGATGAAGCCAATGAAACCAATTTCCTTGAGCGCGACAGCCCAAGGAAACAGAAATGCGATTTCCAAGTCGAACAAGATGAAGAGAATGGCGATCAAGTAGTAGCGCACATCAAACTTCATGCGCGCGTCTTCAAACGCCTCAAAGCCGCACTCATAAGGGGAGTTTTTGGCTTCGTCAGGACGACGAGGCCCTAAGAAAAAGCCGATTACTTGGGGAGCAACACCCACACCAAGTCCCACAAGGATGAATAAGAGGACGGGAAGGTATTGTTCTAAGCTCATCTCAATCTCGCGGTGTGACTATCTGGTTTTTTAGTCTGCGAAGTCTGCCGTAACTAGTTGACACCAGAGTTACAGCAGACTTTTTATGGATGGTGCCGTCGGCGAGACTCGAACTCGCACAGCTTTCGCCACTACCACCTCAAGATAGCGTGTCTACCAATTTCACCACGACGGCTTTGGGTTGTATGTTCTAAGAAGCGAAGAGGCATAACGCTTCCTTAACAGCCTCAGAGTTTACCCTGAAAAGGGGCGCCTACCCTCGGGTTAGAAGCTGAGGTGATTACTTCGTTGGGATTTGTGCCGCACCAGAGGCAGGCGCTTCAACCACGGGAGCGGGGGCGACCACAGCACCTTCGAGCACACTGCCAGAACTTACGGGGCGCAAGTTGCCAAAGTAAGCCAAAGCCAATGTACACACAAAGAAAACGGCAGCTAATACCCCAGTGGTGCGCGACAAAAAGTTGGCACCACCGCTCGCGCCAAACAAACTGCCAGAACTGCCGCTACCAAATGCTGCACCCATGTCGGCGCCCTTGCCATGCTGCACCAAGATCAAACCAATCATGGCCCTGTCTCTTATACACAT
>JAVLFR010000209.1:0-2095 GCA_046052785.1 Limnohabitans sp.
GTCTCAGCAGACGCGCTACTGAACATCTTGCTGAAGAAACCTTTGTCTTCTTTGTTAGCTGTATCCACATAACGAACGAAATACACCCCTTGAGCGCGGTCACGGTCTTCCACGGTGAAACCCGAGCGATCAAGGGCGAGTCCGACTCGGCGCCAAGTGACGTCAAAGGAGTCGGGAATGTTTAGCCATGTGGCACCGCCTTGGGTGACCCAAGTGGTTTTGTTGTTGGTCGCTTCCTGGGCAGTGAGGCCGACTTTGGCTTGCTCGGCCGAAACCCCCAGTTTGATCATCAAACGGCTCAAAAACTCCGCTTCAAGCTCGGGGTCGCTAGGGCGAGCAGCCCAAATGGTGCTGGTTTTTGATGCGTCTTTGTATTCTTCGCTCATGCCCCTGTGGGTCACAAAGATGTCCACGCCACCCGTGCTGTTACGCTCAATTCGAGTGCGGAATTTGTCACGTTCGCCTGAGGAGTACAGACCATCGAGCACCCTGCCTATGGAGCGGCGGATGAAATCTTGTGGAATTTTGGCGCGGTTTTCGGCCCATTCGGTCTCGAGCAAACCCAGTTGCTCTTGTTCGATGACGAAGCTGAAGCCGTTTTCTTTCCAAAAGCCTTGAACAATTGGCCACACCGATTCAGCAGACCGGTTGACAACCAACCAGCGTTGCTTGCCGTCGCGTTCGATGCGCACATCATTGACTTGTTTCGCGGCGGTTGTGGCAACCGTTGGAGAGGGACGCGCCCCCATGCTGCTTGCTGTCACGCTGCCGCCCGGCACCGCATAGCGGGTGTCGCGGGTGAGCTGGGTCAAGTCAGGTGGAATATCAAGGGGCACAACTTTGGTGCCGCCTTCAGTTTTGTAGTTGACCTTGTCGCCATCAAAGATGGTGGTGCAAGCACTGAGCAACACCAAGGTGGAGGATGCCAATGCCAAACGATTCAAAGCAAAAGAAATTTTCACAGCCAAGGCCTTTGTAACAATTAGATCAAACCGGCAGTGCGCAAAGCACCTTCCACCAAGGGCTCATTGGCCTGGGTGAGTTCAGTCATGGGTAAGCGCAACGTGGGTCCTGCGAGGCCCATGCGATGCATAGCCCACTTCACGGGGATGGGGTTGGCTTCCACAAACAAGTGTTTGTGAACTGGCATCAGTTTGAATTGGATGTCCATGGCGCGCTTGACATCCCCAGCTAGGGCCGCCACACAGAGTTCGTGCATCAAACGAGGGGCCACGTTGGCGGTCACACTGATATTGCCTTGACCGCCGCACAGCATCAATGCCACAGCCGTGGGGTCATCGCCTGAGTACACAGCAAAGCCTTTTGGCACATCACGAATCAACCATTGTGCGCGATCAATATTGCCTGTGGCTTCTTTCATACCCACGATGCCAGGCACTTGGGCCAAGCGCAGCACCGTGTCATGAGCCATATCTGCCACAGAGCGGCCTGGCACGTTGTACAAAATCACGGGCAAGTCCACCGCTTCGGCAATGGCCTTGAAGTGCAGGTATTGGCCTTCTTGGGTCGGCTTGTTGTAGTAGGGCACCACTTGCAGTTGGCAATGTGCACCCACTTTTTTAGCAAATTTAGCCAGCTCAATTGCTTCAGCGGTCGAGTTGGCGCCACAGCCCGCCATGATGGGGACATGACGCGCCGTGTGTTTGGCGGCTTGCTCGACTGAGACGCGAATGATTTCGCAGTGCTCTTGCACGTTGACAGTGGGTGACTCGCCTGTGGTCCCTACTACGCCAATGCAATCGGTACCTTCGGCAATATGCCAATCAATCAGTGAGCGCAGAGTGGGGTAGTCGACGCTGCCGTCTGTGTGCATGGGGGTGGTCAAAGCCACGATGCTGCCAGTAATGGGTGTCATGTCCGTTGATTTGGTCAAGGAAAAACAGTCATTCTAGCGAGTGCCAAAAATGTTTTTAACCAATCAGCGGGTAGCGCACAGGCATTTGAGTTGCGTCTGTCTCGCGAACAGCCACGATGCGCTGCACAAATCGCTCAGGTTGGGCCAAAAAGCCTTCTTCAAACGCCACGACGCGTAGGTCTTTGCATAGATCTAGCAATTCGCTAGGCCGCAGCAAAA
>JAVLFR010000210.1:0-3481 GCA_046052785.1 Limnohabitans sp.
AAGGGGAGCCTAAGCCCCCCTTTTTGTTAAGCAGACTGCTTCGCGGCAGCAACCTGGGCAGCCACTTCAGCTGCAAAGTCGTCCACCTTCTTTTCGATGCCTTCACCCACCACATACAAGGTAAATGAAGCCACGTTGGTCTGGGCAGCCTTGAGCATTTGCTCAACGGTTTGCTTGTCGTTCTTAACAAAAGTCTGATTAAACAAAGAGACTTCCTTAAGGTACTTTTGCACAGACCCTTCAACCATCTTGGTGGTGATGTCAGCTGGTTTGCCAGATTCAGCAGCTTTGGCTGCAGCAACAGAGCGCTCTTTTTCGATCAAGTCAGCAGGCACATCAGCACTTGTCAAAGCCACAGGCTTCATAGCAGCAACATGCATTGCCACGTCTTTGGCTGCAGTTTCGTTACCGTCATACTCAACCAACACACCAATGCGTGTGCCGTGCAAGTAAGAAGCCAGTTTGTGCGCGCCGTCAAATCGCTTGAAACGACGAAAGCTCATGTTCTCACCGATCTTGCCGATCAAACCCTTGCGCACATCTTCAAGGGTAGGACCAAAACTATCTTGCGCGTAAGCCAAAGCGCCCAAAGCCTCGATGGAGGCTGGGTTGTGCTCTGCCACCAACTTGGCAGCGGCTTGAGCCAATGCCAAAAAACTATCGTTCTTGGTGACAAAGTCGGTTTCGCAGTTCACTTCCAACAATGCGCCCGTGTTGCCATGGATGAAGCTAGCCACCACGCCTTCAGCGGTGATTCGGCTAGAAGCTTTGCCAGCCTTGCTGCCGAGCTTAACGCGCAACAATTCTTCTGCTTTGGCCATATCGCCTTCAGCCTCAGTCAAAGCTTTTTTGCACTCCATCATGGGAGCATCAGTTTTTGCGCGCAGTTCAGCGACCATGCTTGCGGTAATTGCAGCCATTTAAATTCTCCGTCATCAGTTCAAAAAATTTGGGTGTGAAAAAGGGGCCTCACAAGCCCCCTTTTCAGTTTGGGAATCGAATTAAGCTTCTTCGACTTCAACGAACTCTTCGTCTCCCTCGGTCACCGACTTGACCAAGTCATTGGTGGCGTTGGCACGGCCTTCGATGATCGCGTCTGCGATACCGCGAGCGTAGAGCGTTACCGCCTTAGACGAGTCGTCGTTACCTGGAATGATGTAGTCGATGCCTTCTGGTGAATGGTTAGAGTCCACAACGCCAATCAATGGAATACCGAGCTTCTTGGCTTCAGCGATGGCAATTTTGTGATAACCCACATCGATCACAAAAATTGCATCTGGCAACACAGCCATATCTTGGATACCACCGATGTCTTTTTCAAGTTTTTCCATTTCGCGCTTGAACATCAATTGCTCTTTTTTAGACAAAACATCCAAGCCAGCTTCTTGCTGGATTTTCATATCTTTCAAGCGCTTGATAGATGTCTTGACGGTTTTGAAGTTGGTCAACATGCCGCCCAACCAACGCTGATCGACATAAGGTACGCCTGCACGTTGGGCTTCAGAAGCCACAATTTCGCGTGATTGACGCTTGGTGCCGATCATCAACACAGTGCCGCGATTCGCAGACAACTGCTTGACGAACTTGATGGCATCTTGGAACATCGGCAACGATTTTTCCAAGTTGATGATGTGAATTTTGTTGCGATGTCCGAAGATGAACGGCGACATCTTGGGGTTCCAGAAGCGCGTTTGGTGTCCAAAGTGGACGCCTGCTTCCAACATATCGCGCATAGTGACTGACATAGAAATACTCCAAAGGTTAGGTCTAAAATCCAGTCCATCATCACCGCGAATTTTCATTCTTGAAAACGCTTGGTAACACCTTGATTGGACTGGTTTGCGAGTGATGTTGATCCGAAAATGAGACAAACCCTCAACCTCGGAAAAACCCCGTTATTCTAGCACACACCAATATGTCAAAGCCCCCTGTCCAGCCAACGTTAGCAAGGATTCGCCCATGAAGGTCGCTGTGATTGGCGCAGGCGTGATTGGCATCACCACCGCCTACGAACTCGCTGCCCAAGGCCACCAAGTGAGCGTTTTCGAGCGTAACAGTGCAGCGGCAGAAGAATGCAGTTTTGCCAACACGGGAATCGCATCCGTAGGGTATGCCTCTCCTTGGGCTCGACCTGGGATGGTCAAACACTTGCTGACTCACATCTGGCAACGTGATGCACCTTTGCGAATTTTCAGCCCAGGCATGGCGAAATGGGGATGGTTTTGGCGGATGAGCCAAGCCAGTAAGAGCATCCCTTTTTCTCGCCATAGCGTCAATATGTTGCGACTGGCCGAATACAGCAACCAACGCATGCGCACGCTGCGCGACACCTTGAACTTGGCGTTCGAGCGCAGTTTAGGCTACATGATTTTGCTGCGCACAGAGCGAGAAACGCGACTGATGCAAGCCCCACTTCAAGTCATGCGTGATGCTGGCCTGAGTTTCAAAATCCTCAATGCCACGGACGCACGTCTTTTTGAGCCTGCGCTCAACCCAGAAACTGCTTTGGCACAAGCCATTCACTTCTCGGAAGACGAAGTAGGCAATTGCAGGCAATTCACATTGCTGATCAAAAACGAAGCTGAGGCATTAGGTGCGAAATTTCACTTCAATACCACCGTGCGCCCCTTCTCGCAAGCTCAACCCAAAACCATTTACACCTCTGAGCGAGACCCGGGTTCGAAATTTGATGCGGTGGTGGTCTGCGCAGGGATGTCCAGCGCCTCGCTTATTCGCCCCTTGGGGCTCAAAATTCCACTGGTCGCTGTGCACGGCTATACCCTCAGCGCCGCTGTGCGTGAACCATTAGACGCTCCACGCAGTTCCGTCATGGATGAGCAATACAAAGTCGCCATCAGCCGATTGGGGCATCGCGTGCGCGTGTCTGGTGGTTTCGAGATGGGCGGCCATGCCAAGCGGCACGAAGCCAGCCAGCTCAACACCTTGTATCGCGTTTTGGACAACTGGTTTCCAGGTGCCGCTCGCACCCAAGATAGCGTGCAAGTCTGGAAAGGCTCTTGCCCCATGCTGCCGGATGGCCCTCCCATTGTGGGTGCCAGCGGCGTCCCCGGTATTTGGCTCAATTTGGGGCATGGCGCCAGTGGCTGGACACTGGCCTGCGGCAGCGCCCGCGTCTTGGCTGACAGTATGAATGGAAGAAGTCCAGAGATTGATTTGCAAGGCTTGGGCATTGATCGCTTCTAGCCACAACGATGAACACATTGGGACTGACGCAACACATCAACAGCCAAGCACTTTGGCCACTGCATAGTGCTGAGGACACCCAACGCATTGAGCGCCAAGCACAAGCTCTATTTCCGTCCAACACATTGATGCAGCGAGCAGGCTTGGCCACTGCGCAGCTGGCCATGGCGATTGCACCCCATGCGCGTGACATCTGGATAGCCTGCGGGCCAGGCAACAACGGCGGCGATGGTCTTGAAGCTGCGACTCACTTACACGCATGGGGTAAACAAGCTGT
>JAVLFR010000211.1:0-3461 GCA_046052785.1 Limnohabitans sp.
TACACTTATGCGATCGTCGGCAGCGTCAGATGTGTATAAGAGACAGGGGTAGAGGCCCCCCAAGGATGCATCTTTCACCAACACTGGAAAGCCTTGTGCTTCCAGACCTTGAATGCCAGCCAAGATGCTGGGGTACTTGTCCAACACCGCTTGCGGTAAATCTGGCAGGCACATCTCACCCTCCAAGATCTCTCGCTTGACCGCGCGCTCAAAAATTTCAGACAAGCATTGCACCTGCGCTTCGGCCAAGGTGTTGCCAGCACTCATGCCGTTGCTGACAAATAGGTTTTCGATCAAGTTGGTTGGAAAATACACCACCTCGCCGTCGGCGTGGCGCACAAAGGGCAACGAGCAGATGCCGCGCTGCGCATTGCCCGAGTTGGTGTCGATCAGGTGCGAGCCACGCAGTTCACCATCGGGGTTGTAGAGGGGTAAACAGTAGGCATCCAAAATTTCGGGGGGAAGTGCATCTTTTTTGCCTGGCTTGAACCAGCGCTCATTGGGGTAATGCACAAACGACGCGTTGGCTAAGTCCTCCCCCCAATAAGCGCCCGCATAGAAATGGTTATTGCTTAGCCTTTCGATGTATTCACCCAGTGCAGACGCCAAAGCGCTTTCTTTGGTCGAGCCCTTGCCGTTGGTGAAACACATGGGCGAATGCGCATCGCGAATGTGCAGTGACCACACATTCGGAATGATGTTACGCCATGAGGCGATTTCAATCTTGATGCCCAACCCCGCCAACAGGCTCGACATATTGGCAATGGTTTGCTCGAGCGGCAGGTCCTTGCCCAAGATGAAGGTGCTGCTGTCAGCGCTGGGTCTGAGCGTGAGCAAGGATTGTGCATCTGCATCTAGATTGTCAACCTCTTCAATCACAAACTCGGGGCCAGCTTGCACCACTTTTTTAACCGTACAGCGCTCAATCGAATTCAAAATACCTCGACGGTCAACTTCTGAAATATCCGCTGGCAACTCCACCTGGATCTTAAAAATTTGCTGGTATCGGTGCTCTGGATCAACAATATTGTTTTGCGAGAGGCGGA
Organism: Limnohabitans sp.; assembly: GCA_046052785.1. GTDB lineage: Bacteria > Pseudomonadota > Gammaproteobacteria > Burkholderiales > Burkholderiaceae_C > Limnohabitans. The sequence goes on from JAVLFR010000211.1 coordinate 1,047, forward strand.
TGTTTTCTGTGGAAATATTGCGGGTGTCGCAATACAGCTTCACAAAGTAGGCGGCGCACAAAGCCGATGAGGCCAGGAAATAATCAAAGGGTCCAGGCGCCGAGCCATCGCCCTTGTAGCGGATGGGCTGGTCTGCGATGACCGTGAAGTCATCGAACTTGGCTTCAAGGCGAAGTTTGTCTAGAAAGTTGACCTTGATTTCCATGGGCGTGATTTAAAAAGCACCCAGTATATAAAGCTCTGTCAAATCTTGACGTCGCAACTAGGGGGCTATGACCGCGCCTTCAATTTGGTGTTTGGCCAAGCTCTGACGAATCAGTCCGGTTGATTTCATCTCAGCAATGAAGTCGCTCAAGGCTTTCTGTGCGTCTTTGGAAACAGTATTGGGTTGTCCCATGGCTTGTTCGATCACCATGAATCGACCGGGCAGTAAGCGCATCCCTTGTGTTTTGCGTGCATCTGATTCGAGCTGTTGCTTCACGCCTGCCGCCACATCGTAGGTTCCGCCTAAGAAAAATGGAACAACGAGGGGGGACGTGGGCGCTCTGACCAATTGGGCTTCTTTCAGCTCACGGGTTAAGAACAAGTCGTAGGCGCTGCCTTTGCCCACCACTACCGTGTGTTTGGCTTGATCGACTTGTGCATTACTTGTCAAAGGCGAATCTTGCTTGACCAGGTAGCTGCCCTCAATCAACACATAGGGTGGCGTGAACGTGATGCCTTTGCCACGAATTGGGTCTATGGCAAAAAATCCAATGTCTGCTTGGCCTTGCGTGACGGCTTCGACTGACTTGGCAGCGGAGTCGACAGGAATTAACTCCAAGGGCACATTCAACTTTTTGGCCAAGGCCTGCGCCAAATCGACCGACACGCCAATGGGCTTGCCTGAGGGGCTATCCGCGCTTGCAAGAATCGGATTGCCCAGGTTAATCACAGCCCGAAGCGTGCCCTTGGGTGCAATTTCTTTAGCGATGTCAGGGTTGGTTTGTGCCAAAGCAAATGGGCCTAGCAGGGCGGACAGACATAGCCCGGCTAAGCGTTTGAAGAGAATTAAACGGACAGACACTTAAAACGCGAGCATTTGGCCTTCGGCCATAGGTACGACTTTAACTTTGCTGCCTTTCATCGCATTTTGAAACTCTTCCAAAGTGCCTTTGGCCAATGGGTTGGAGTTGTAATGCATGGGAATGACCATTTTTGGTTTGATCCAGTTACGTGCCGCAAACGCGGCATCTTCTGGGTCCATAGTGAAGTTGCCACCAATGGGCATCATGACCAAATCTGGCTTGTAGCGCTCGGTGATGAACTTCATGTCGCTAAACAAGCCGGTATCGCCCATGTGCCAAATTTTGAAACCGTTTTCCATCTCGATGATGTAACCCACCGCTTCACCTGCGGGATGCGATTCGTTTTTATCGGTGGCGGGGTTTTTCCAAACCAACAGGGACGAGTGCTCCGCTTGAACGGCTGTGACCTTGATGCCGGGCAAAGGTTTGACATGCCCCGTTTTGTTGAAACGATGAGTCAGTTCAGCAGGCATCACACCTAGCGTCACAAGAGGTGTGATCATGTCGGCAGGCCCGTACAACACGGTTTTGTGCAACTTAGCCAGCGTTGGCGCATCCCCAATGTGGTCCACGTGTGCATGTGTCACCAACAGCAAGTCAACTTTGCCTAGAGCAGAGAGATCTGATTTAAATTGGGCGGGCGCTTTGGGGCCCCCCGTGATCCAGGGGTCAATCACAATGGTTTTACCGCCGGGTGTGGTGATGCGAAAGCCTGCTTGACCCAGCCACAACACTTCTGTTTTGGCTTCGTTGGGCTTAGGCATGGGTTGTGCCAAGCTGCCTTGAACGCCAAGGGCACTGAGGCCTAATACGACACAGGCTTTGACGCAAAATAATTGCAAGCACTTCATAAATTAATCTCCAAAAACGTGTTGTGAATAGTAGCTATTTAAATAGATTGCGCCCTAGGGATAACCCGTTTATTGCGGGAATCATGAAGCTGGGAGTCGCCTGCTGGACAAGGCCAGTCAGTGAGGGGTTCGTAAAGAATGCATTAGTTTGAAAATATACTGGGCTCAGTCGTTGTTAAATACCGAAACTAATTACCCCTGAGGCTTTTATGGCAGTCGATAAAAAAAGAATTCTTGAGCATTTCCAAACCGAGGTTTATTGTCGTCTCGGCATCTCTCAAGTACATGGCATTGGCGTTTTTGCCATTAGGAGCATTCCAAAGGGCACCAAGCCTTTGGTGAGTTTGATCAAAATCAAAGAGTTTGATGTGTCCAAGAAAGACATCAAGAAGCTTCCAGTTAGCGTGCGCAAGGAGATAGAAACTTTTTGCTATCACGACAGCAAAAAATATTCGCTGCCATCCATTGGTTTGAACGCCATGAACTTGGCGTTTTAC
>JAVLFR010000212.1:0-9025 GCA_046052785.1 Limnohabitans sp.
CCCCCCCCCCCCCCCCCCCCCCCCCCCCCCTTTTTAATGATCCGGCGACCCCCGAGATCTACACTTATGCGATCGTCGGCAGCGTCGGATGTGTATAAGAGACAGGGTATGAGGAAGCCGCCATACCCCATGTGCGCAACGCGCCTCACTCGAAGCACACAAACAAAAAAGCCACCTGAACAAGGTGGCTTTTTCAAGGGACCGCAAAAAGGGTCAGAGCTTAAAAGCCACCACCTTTTGATGCTGCTCACCCAAGCCTTCGATACCCAGTGACATCGTGTCACCGCGCTTCAAAAACACAGGCGCTGGCTTGCCGTCTTTCTTGATGCCCATGCCCACACCAGGAGGGGTGCCCGTGCAAATCACATCACCAGGATAAAGCGTCATGAATTGGCTGACGTAACTCACGATTTTGGCCACGCCAAAAATCATGGTCTTGGTGCTGCCGTCTTGCATGCGCACACCGTTGTGGTCGAGCCACATGTGCAGCTTTTGGGGGTTAGGCACTTCGTCGCGTGTGACCAACCAAGGACCAATCGGGCCGAAGGTGTCGCAACCCTTGCCCTTGTCCCATGAGCCGCCGCGCTCGAGTTGGTATTCGCGCTCGCTCACGTCGTTGACCACGCAATAGCCCGCGACGTAGTCGAAGGCGGCTTTTTGCGACACATGCGTGGCCTGTGTGCCAATGACGATACCCAACTCCACTTCCCAATCAGACTTGACGGAGCCCTTGGGCAACATCACATCATCGTTTGGGCCTTGGATACAGCTGGTGGCTTTGATGAACACAATGGGTTCTTTGGGAATAGGCATGCCAGCCTCAGCCGCGTGGTCTGCATAGTTCAAACCGATGGCAACGAATTTACCAACGTGGCTGACGGGGCAGCCCATGCGCGGCTTGCCTTTGACCAGGGGCAGTTTGTCGGTGTTGAGCTTGGCCAACTTGGCCAAGGCTTTGTCGCCCAGTTGATCGGGGGTAACGTCTTTGATGACTTTGCTCAAGTCGCGCAATTTGCCAGCTGCATCAATCAGACCCGGTTTTTCTTTGCCGGGGTTGCCATAACGAACCAATTTCATGGATTGCCTTTCAGGTGAGTGTTCCTATATTATGGTATGACCATTAACGCCAAACCCCCCGTAAAGTCCCTGATGTCACACACCCTTCTCGCCCCAGAGCTCACCCAACAGATCACCCAACTTTTCATGGCCGCCGGCTGCAGCGAAGTGGAGGCCCATCAAGTGGCCGCCAACTTGGTGATGGCCAATTTAAGTGGCCACGACTCCCACGGCGTGGGCATGGCGCCCCGTTACATCGATGCGGTGCTCGAAAAAAATCTCATCCCCAACAGCCAAATCGCTGTGCGCGTCGACAGCGGCATGCTGTTGGGTTTGGATGGGCAGCGCGGGTTTGGTCAAACCGTGGGGGTGCAAGCCATGAACTTGGCCCTAGATCGCGTCGCGCAACACGGCGCCTGCATCATGTCTTTGGCGCATGCACATCACTTGGGACGCATTGGTCACTTCGCCGAGATGGCGGTGGCGCGTGGCTGGGTGTCCTTGCATTTCGTCAACGTCATGGCACGCCCTGCGGTGGCGCCTTGGCATGGCGGCGATGGACGATTTGGCACCAACCCTTGCTGCATTGGCATTCCAGTGGGCATGGGCGACAACGCCAATGAGCCCTTTGTGCTCGACTTTGCCACCAGCTTGGTGGCCCAAGGCAAGATGCGCGTGGCTCACAACGAAGGCAAAACCGTGGCCAAAGGCACCTTGATTGACGAGCACGGCCAACCCACGCAAAACCCAGGCGTGGTGGTGGTGCCTCAAAGCAATGGCAAGTATGGTGCCCTCATGCCGTTTGGCGAGCACAAAGGCTTTGGCCTGGCCGTGGCCTGCGAGCTCTTGGGCGGCGCACTAAGTGGCGGGGGCACCTGGCACCGCGAGGACGATGGCAAGCGCGCCGTTTACAACGGCATGCTCAGCATCATCATCGACCCGCAAGCGCTGGGCACACAGCTGAGCTTTGCGCAAGAAACCTTGGCTTTCATTGAATGGTTACGCCACAGCCCTGCCGCAGCGGGCAGTGGCGGTGTGCAATTGGCGGGTGAGCCCGAGCGCGCTGCGCGAAGCCAACGCCAAAAAAATGGCATCGTCATCGACGATGCCACTTGGCAAGAAATCAAACAAGCAGGTGCCAAAGTCGGGCTGGCGATTTAAATCAGCAAGGCCAGTGACGCGTCAATGTGGTCCATCGGTGAGCGCTTAAAGCCCGAGCGCGCAAAACGCTGCAACTGCCCCAGCGAAAACGCCACCAAAGCCGCCGCTCGCACTTGGGCATCGGCCGTGGGCGTGGCCGATTGATTGGCCTCGGCTGCCGCACGCAGCACTTGGCGTAAAGCCGACTCGACGCGGTCAAACAACTGATTCATGCGCTGGTGCAGGCGCTCGTTTTCAAACACCAAGGCGTCACCCACCATGACGCGGGTCATGCCCGGATTTTTCTCACCAAACTGCAACAGCACCTTGACCATGCGGGCCGCTTTTTGTGCGCCGTCGCCCTCGCGTTCGGCGATTTGGTTGATCAGGCTAAACAGGCTGTGCTCGATGAAATCAATCAAGCCTTCAAACATTTGGGCCTTGCTGGCAAAGTGGCGGTACAAGGCCGCTTCGCTCACCTCCAACTTGGAGGCCAACAACGCCGTAGTGATGCGCTCAGTGCCTGGCTGCTCCAACATACTCGCTAGCGTTTGCAAAATTTGCTCACGCCGCTCGCCAGGCTTCATGCGTTGGCGAACCTTGGGCTCATCGCGGTCGTGTTTGGCTTCGTCAGGCAAGGCGTTGTCAGACATGGCGTGGTGAAAGAGTTAGTGCGAACGAATCATCGTGCCAAAGGCCTGTTCGGTCAACACCTCCAACAGCATGGCGTGCGGCACGCGACCATCGATGATGTGCACCGCATTCACGCCACTCTTGGCCGCATCCAAAGCGCCCGCAATTTTGGGAATCATGCCTCCACTGATCGTGCCATCGGCCACCAACTCATCAATCCTGCGAGGCGTTAACTCGGTCAGCAACTCGCCCTGCTTGTCCAGCACACCTCGGATGTTGGTGAGCATCAGCAACTTTTCGGCGCACAGCACAGTGGCCAGCTTGGCAGCCACCACATCGGCATTGATGTTGTAGCTCTCGTTGTTCTCGCCAAAGCCAATCGGGCTCACCACGGGAATGAAAGCATCGTCTTGCAAGGCTTTCACCACACTGGGGTCGATGCTGACGATGTCGCCCACTTGGCCCACGTCGTATTCTTTGGCGGGATCTTTGCTGTCGTGCACCACCAGTTTTTGGGCGCGAATCATGGCGCCGTCTCGTCCCGTCAAACCCACGGCCTTGCCGCCCGCTTGGTTGATCAGGCCCACGATGTCTTGCTGCACCTCGCCACCCAGCACCCACTCCACCACTTCCATGGTTTCAGCGTCGGTCACGCGCATGCCTTCAATAAATTCACCCTTTTTGCCCAAGCGCTGCAACAAGCCTTCAATTTGCGGCCCCCCACCGTGCACCACCACCGGGTTCATGCCCACGAGTTTGAGCAACACCACATCTTCGGCAAAGGCTTTTTGCAAAGCGGGGTCGGTCATGGCGTTGCCGCCATATTTGATGACCAAGGTTTTGCCGTGGAACTTGCGGATGTAGGGCAGGGCTTGCGCCAAGATATCGGCGGGAGAAAAATCGCTCATGGGGTGTCACTCCGAAATGTGAATTTAAGCCGTGTGTTCGTCAGCAGGCGCTGTGGCTTGCGCGGCCTGAGGGCCCAACACCAGCTCGCGCACCATCTCGCGCAACAGCTTTTTCTCTTGGAAGCTCAGCGCACGCTCCAACACACGGCGCACGCCCAACAGCAATTGGCGGTCGACTTCTTGGGGGATGCCGCGGGTGTTTTGCAACTCCTCGCGCAACTCTTCACGCAGGTCCTCGGGCTCATCCGCCCACCAGGTGTGGATAACGGTGTTGAGTTGCTCACGCAACTGCTCAGGATCGACTTGGGGAGCGGCATGCATTGAGCTGCTGTGACGCGACCCCCCTTCGCGCGAGGCTTGGGCCCCCAACACCACGCGCTGGTCGGCTTGCGACAACAAGCGGGCCCAACCTGGGTCTTCGCGGTTGAGCTGGGTCATGTTGCGTGAGGCCTCGTCGGCCAACAAATGCACCGACACGCCATGCAACTGGGCTTCGTCAATCAGGCTGATCAAGCGCTCGTCATCGCTGCCCACCAACAGGTGGTCACACGCGCCGCGCTCGGCCAAACGTTTTAAATCGGCACCCAAGGTGCGCAGCATGGACAAGCCGCCATCTTGGCTGTGCGGCAGCACGGCGCGGCTGATTTGGCCGCCCACGGCTTGGTCGTCGGGGGTGTCGCTGTACCAATAAATGCGGCGCAGGTTCAGCTCCATGCCGTTGTGGGCTAAGGCGTTGCTCAGCAGCGGGTGTAACTGAGGTCGAACTTGGTCATGGGCGGTATCGGTTTGGCCTTGCAACCACGCCAAGAAACGGGCGTCAATGAGGGCGATGCAAGATTCAGCGCCTGCGTGCGCTGCAGCGTGAGAGAAATGTGTGCGTTTCATGGATGTACTAAAAAGGTAAAAGATAGAAATCACCCACCCGAGCACTAACTGTGCGCACGGGCAAGCTGTAATTATTTTAGGCCCGAGACCGCGTATCTACGGGGGATAATGCCCAATCTTCAGATTTTTTTCGTGGCATGACACAACCCATTTTGATCACAGGCGGCACAGGATTCATTGGCTCGCACACCGTCGTCGCCCTTGCTGAAGCGGGCCAGCCCGTGGTGATCTTGGACAATTTGTGCAATTCCAGTCCCAAAGTGCTGGACCGTTTGGCCCTCTTAGGCGCCAGCCCGCTTGAGTTTGTGCAGGCCGACATCCGTGACAGCGCCGCGCTTGACGCCTTGTTTGCCCGACACCGCTTTGCTGGCGTCATCCACTTTGCGGGCCTCAAGGCGGTCGGCGAATCGGTGGCCCAACCCCTGCGCTACCTCGAGAACAACGTCAGTGGCACCCTCAATTTGTTGCAAGCCATGGACCGCGCCGAAGTGCGCTGCATGGTGTTTAGCTCGTCGGCCACGGTGTACGGCGACCCCGTGAGCGTGCCCATCCCCGAAACCGCCGCCCTCACCGCCACCAATCCCTATGGCCGCACCAAGCTGATGTGCGAAGACGCGCTGCGCGAGCTGCACGCAGCTGACCCACGTTGGCGCCTTGCCATCCTGCGCTACTTCAACCCCGTCGGCGCCCACGAAAGCGGCTTGTTGGGCGAAGCCCCCAACGGCGTTCCCAACAACCTCATGCCCTTCATCACGCAAGTGGCTTTGGGCCAGCGCGCGCATTTGCAAATTTTTGGCGATGACTACGACACCCCCGACGGCACTGGTGTGCGCGACTACTTGCATGTGAGCGACTTAGCCGCCGGCCACTTGGCGGCATTGCGCGCCCTAAACGCACCCAAGCTCCTCACCGTCAACCTTGGCACAGGCCGCGGTGTGAGCGTGCAAGACATGGTGGACACCTTTGCCCGCGTGAACGGCGTGGCCATTCCTCACAAAGTGGTGCCCCGCCGCCCTGGCGATGTGGCCCAGTGCTTGGCGGACCCACGCCAAGCCAAAGCCTTGCTCAATTGGGAAACACACCATGACCTCGATCGCATGTGTGCGGACGCCTGGCGCTGGCAGTCTATGAACCCCCAAGGTTTTGACACTCCGCTATGAAAAACCAAGACGACGGCACGCTGTCCCTGTTCGACGACTTCCCACCGGCCCAAGAACCCGCGACATCGCCGGCTGCCAAGCCCGTTAAACCACCTCGCGCCAAGCGCAAGGTGGCGGAGCCCGCGCTTGAGCCAGGTGTGAATGTCGAAGCCACGCTGCACTTGGCAGGTTTGCTCGAGACGCAACGCCGCCGCAACAGCCCCTGGGCCAAGCTGCCAGTCAACGACTCACTGCCGCCTGCTGCCAAAATTCCCCACGTGATGATCGTCATCACCAAAGGCGAGACTGGTGGCGCGCAATCGCACGTGTTGGCCCTGTGCCAAGCGCTTCAAAAACAAGTCAAGTTCACCGTGGTGATTGGGGGGCCAGTTGAAAACTCCGTGCTTGGTCGTGACCTCCACGCACTGGGCATCACCGTGTGCCCCATGCCTCACATGGTGGAGTCTCTTGACCCGTTCAAACTCTGGCCCGCCGTCAAGCAATTGATTGGCTTGATTGAGGCCTATCCCCCAGACATCATTCATGCGCACAGCGCCATTGCCGGATTGGCGTCAAGACTGGCGTGCAAAAGCACTGCCCGCCCAGTGGTCTACACCGTGCACGGCTTTGGCTTTAAGCCCGAAGTGCCTGTCATGCGCCGAACCGCTTCGGCCTGGGCCGAACAACTATTGGCGCGCTGGACCACGCAAATGATTTGCGTGTCCAAGCACGAACGCGATCTGGCCTACGACCTGGCCATCGCCCCCGATCGTGTGCACATCATTGCCAACGGCATTGCCCCGTTGCCAGACGCAGAACTGGCTGAGACAACCCCATCAGAGCTGCCACAGCTCATCATGGTGGCACGCATGAAAAGCCCTAAGCGCCATGACCTGCTGCTGCAAGCCTTGGCCCTGGTGCGCAACACCTTAGGTGTCGAACTGCCCGTCACTTTCGCCGGCGATGGGCCGTTGAATGGCAAGTTGCGTGCGCAAGCCCAAGCGCTGAAACTTCAAAATATCACTTGGGCTGGCGATGTGAGCCAGGTGAGCGAACTGTTGGCCAAGCACGACGTGTTTGTGTTGCTGTCCGACCATGAGGGCATGCCCATCACCGTGCTCGAAGCCATGCGCGCGGGCCTGTGCGTGTTGGCCAGCGACCTGCCTGGCATTCGCGAACAAATCAACACCAACCAAGAGGGCCTGTTGGTCGCCAACACCGCCGAGGCGGTGGCCGAACAGCTGGTGCGTTTGGTGCACGAACCGCATTTGCGCAAACGCCTAGGGCGTGCAGCACAAACAGTCTTCAACACCTCGTTCACGCAAGCGCAAATGGCAAGCCGCGTTTTAGAGGTGTATCAAACCTGCCTCACGCACGACGCCCCCACCTCACGCCCCACGGCGCACCTTGGGTCGGCCTCGATGCGCATGCGCGATGCCCTGCAACGCTGGGCCCTGTGGGGCGTGTGGATGTTGCTGCCTAGCCTGATGGTGGCGCAACTGCTAGAAGACGCGGGTCTCATGACCTACCAGTTTGGCGAAACCCTCTGGTGGTGCGCGCTGCCCTATGCGGTGGCCACGCACTTGCTCATGCGCGCATCCAACTTGCCCGTGGCCGAACGCAGCGCTGTGTTGTGGGTGTCCACCACCGCACCCTTTGTGCTCACGCCTTTGGGCTTTGCACTGCTGCAACAGCCCTACTCACGTGCGGCGGTGGTGTGGGCCTATGCCGCCACCACACTGTGGCTGTGGTGGGGCTATCGCCGCCATGTGAAGCGCCGCGCTTTGCGGCTGGTGCACATTGATGCCAACGTGCCTGCGCAATTGGCCGCCTGCTTGCAACCTCACACGCCAGACCCTCAGGCCTTGCAGTTGATCGCGTGGAACACCCACAGCGACACCCCCCTGCCCGCCTGCGATGGCGTGGTGCTAGACCGCCATGTGCGCAGCACCGATGCGCGCACCCGCTTGCTGGGCGAACTGAAAATGCAGCACCTGCGGCTGTACAGCGTGGAATCTGTGGCCGAGCTCACCAGTGGCCGCAAGATGCTGCCCACCGCGGCTGACTCGCTCTGGGAGATCGACAACGACCCTGGCTACGACCGCGCCAAACGCTTGTTGGATGTGGCAGCTGTCTTGCTGCTCGCCCCCCTCTGGTTGCCCCTGACCGCGGGTGTGGCGTTGGCTGTGCGGTTCGACTCCAAAGGTCCTGCCTTGTATTCGCAACCCCGCGTGGGGCGCGATGGCCAAGTGTTCACCCTGTGGAAATTTCGCAGCATGGTGCATGGCTTGCAAGCCCCTGGCGTGCACTTTGCGCAAGCCGATGACCCGCGCATCACCCGTGTGGGTCGTGTGTTGCGCCGCACGCGTTTGGATGAACTGCCCCAGCTCTTGAACGTGCTTTGGGGCGACATGAGCCTGATTGGTCCGCGCCCCGAGCAAACCGCTTTTGTGCGCGACTTTGCGGCCACCATCCCGAGCTACCCCTACCGTCACTTGGTGCGCCCAGGCCTTACTGGGTGGGCCCAAGTGCAGCAAGGCTATGCCGACAGCGCAGACAGCACGCGCATCAAGCTCAGCTACGACTTGTATTACGTGGCGCACTATTCGCTCGCACTTGATTTGCTGATTGCCGCCAAAACAGTGAAGACCATTTGCACTGGTTTTGGCGCACGCTGAACACATGAACGCACGCCGCATTTTGCTGCTGGATGAGCCCGCATGGGGTGGCGTGCACACCATGACGCGCACCTTGGCCGATGCGCTCAGCGCGCAAGGCTGGCAGGTCACTGCGCTGCCTTGGCAGCAAACGTCTTGGATGGCATTGGTCAGCGCGGCCAAACAACATGATGTGATCATCGCCAGCCACAACTTTGGCCCCACCTATTGCGGCACAGCGCTCAAGGCCATCTCGGGCAAGCCGTTGGTGAGTTGGGTGCATGGCCCTTTGAGAGAAGTGCTGCATGAAGCAGGCGCATCGGCCCTCAAACAACTCTGGCTCCGACTCATCTACAAACGGGTGAACCAGTTTGTCTGCGTGTCGCGCACCACGCAAGATGCGTTGCTGAGCGTCATCACGCTGCGTCAAGGCCAACGCTGCACCGTGGTGCCCAACGGCATGGCCCCTCTGCCCGAAGGCCAGCCCATCCATGTGCATGCCGGGCGCGGGGGCAATGGCCTACCGCCCTTGCTGCTGGGCTATGTGGGCCGTTTGTCTGCCGAAAAACGCCCTCGCTTGTTGCTCGACACCTGTCTCTTATACACA
>JAVLFR010000213.1:0-1838 GCA_046052785.1 Limnohabitans sp.
TAAGATCGTCGGCAGCGTCAGATGTGTATAAGAGACAGGGCCAGTGGCGTGCGCAACCTCGAAATTTAGACACACATGAACGCTTTCAAAACCGTGGCCAACAACGTGGCGACGAATTGGCAAAAAAGCCGTTTGCAACTCAGCCGCGTGTGGGCCTTGTCACTGCCCTATTTCCATTCCGAAGAAAAATGGCGCGCGCGGGGTTTGCTCGGGGCCTGCGTGGGCTTGAACCTTGGCATGGTTTATTTGATGGTGTTGTTCAACGACTGGAACCGGGTGTTTTACGACGCCTTGCAAAACCGCGACGCCGAGGTGTTTTGGCACCAACTCGGCGTGTTTGCCCTGCTCGCGACGTGCTTCATCATCGTGGCGGTGTATCGTTTTTACCTGACGCAACTGCTGCAAGTGCGCTGGCGCGCTTGGATGACGCGTGACTACCTGCAACGCTGGCTCAGGGGCCATGTGTTTTATCAGCTCGAGTTGCAAAGCCAACACGGCACCGACAACCCCGACCAACGGATTCAAGAGGACGTGCAGCAGTTCACCGCAGACACCGTCAGCCTGTCGCTGGGTCTGCTCGATGCCAGCGTCACGCTGCTGAGCTTTGTGGGCATTTTGTGGGGACTGTCGGGCGGGTTTAGTTTTGATGTGGCGGGCGAGTCGTACAACATTCCTGGCTTCATGGTGTGGATGGCGTTGGCCTATGCCCTCGCAGGCAGCTTGATTGGGCACTTCATCGGGCGATCCATGGCCTCGCTCAACTTCACGCAGCAGCGTTTGGAAGCCGACTTTCGTCACCACCTGATGCGCGTGCGCGAGTACAGCGAAGCGATTGCACTCGACCGCGGTGGTCGTGTGGAACGTCTGTCATTGCAAGAGCGCTTTGCGCAGGTGCTGGACAACTTCATGCGTTTGCTGCGTGTGCAAAAACGCTACACCTGGTTCAACTCGGGCTATGGCCAAGCCGCCGTGGTGTTTCCTATGCTGGTGGCCTCGCCACGCTATTTCAGTGGTGCCATTCAACTGGGTGAGTTGATGCAAATCTCGTCTGCGTTTGGCCAAGTGCAAGAGTCGCTCAGCTGGTTCATCACCAACTACAGCCGCCTCGCGTCGTGGCAAGCCACCACGCTGCGTTTGACGAGTTTTCAAGACCAGATGTTGGCGGTCCAGGTGCATGAGGCCAAAGAACCCGACACAGCGTCGCCCTCGTTCACAGGCGCAACCCCCGTCACACACACAGGCATCAACGCCTTACACACCACGCCGCTGACGATTTCTCTACCCCACGGCGAAGTGCTGTTGGCCGACACCTCGCTCAACGCCGCCGCGGGTGACACGGTGCTGATCCGTGGCCCCTCGGGCTGCGGCAAATCCACCTTGCTGCGTGTGTTGGCGGGCATTTGGCCGCATGTGACATCGCCCACACATGACCGCCGTGGCGAGCCCATCACCTACGGCCCCGTGCTGCTGCCCGAGCGCAGCGTGTTCATGCCGCAACGCCCTTACTTTCCCGAGGGCACGTTGCGCCAAGCTTTGGCCTACCCCGACAGTGCCCAGCAGTACAGCGACGAAGCCTTGCGGAATGCGCTGTACGACGCGTTGTTGCCAGACTTGGTGAACGCGCTCGATGTGGCTGGCCACTGGACACAGCAGCTCTCGGGTGGTGAGCAACAGCGCTTGGCCTTGGCGCGTGTGCTGCTCAAACGCCCACGCTGGGTGTTTGCCGACGAAGCCACCAGCGCCTTGGATGAGGCCGCCGAAAAAACGCGGTATGAAAAGCTGCTGACCTTGGTGCGCGAAGAAGGTGGCGGTGTGGTGTCGATTGCCCACCGACCCGC
>JAVLFR010000214.1:0-2375 GCA_046052785.1 Limnohabitans sp.
CAACAAGCCAACTCTGGACACCCCGGCGCACCCATGGGCATGGCCGATATCGCCGTTGCGCTGTGGGGCGATCACTTGCACCACAACCCCACCCATCCGCATTGGATGAACCGCGACCGCTTTGTGCTGTCCAATGGCCACGGCTCGATGTTGATTTACGCGCTGCTGCACCTGACGGGCTATGACTTGCCGATGAGCGAGTTGAAAAACTTCCGCACGCTGCACAGCAAAACCGCGGGCCACCCCGAAGTGGGCGTGACCCCTGGGGTCGAAACCACCACGGGCCCGCTCGGCCAAGGTATCACCAACGCGGTGGGCATGGCACTGGCAGAAAAGTTGTTGGCAGCGGAGTTCAACCAACCCGGCCACCACATCGTGGACCACCACACCTTTGTCTTCATGGGCGACGGGTGTTTGATGGAGGGCATCAGCCACGAAGCGTGCTCCCTCGCGGGCGCATGGAAGCTCAACAAACTGATTGCTTTGTACGACGACAACGGCATTTCCATCGACGGCCAAGTGGCGCCATGGTTTGCCGACAACACGCCCGAGCGTTTCAAGTCTTATGGTTGGAACGTGATTGGCCCGATCAACGGCCACGACGCTGCGGTGGTCAGCCAAGCGATTGCCTCGGCCAAGCTGAGCCAGACCCAGCCCACCCTGATCGTGTGCAAAACCAGCATTGGCAAAGGCAGCCCCAATCGCGCTGACACCGCCAAAGCCCACGGCGAGCCTTTGGGTGCGGAAGAAATTGCACTCACCCGCGCCGCCATTGGCTGGAACCACGCACCCTTTGAGATCCCCAAAGCGGTCTACGCCGATTGGAACGCTGTGTCGCGCGGCAAGGCCCAAGAGGCCGAATGGAAAACCGCTTTCGCGGCTTACAAAACGGCGCACCCCGCTTTGGCCAAAGAGTTGCAGCGCCGCATGGCGGGCGAGTTGCCCAAAAACTTTGCGCAAACCGTGGTTGACACCGTGATCGACGCCCACACCCAAGCGCAAACCGTGGCCAGTCGCAAAGCCAGCCAATTGGCGCTGGAGCACTTCACGGCGGCCTTGCCCGAACTCTTGGGTGGCAGCGCCGACTTGACGGGCTCTAACCTGACGAACACCAAATCCACGCCCAACCTGCGCTTTGACGCGGCGGGCCATGTGGTGAAAAACGAAGCGGGCCAAGGTGGGCGCCACATCAACTACGGCGTGCGCGAGTTCGGCATGGCCGCCATCATGAACGGCGTGGCCTTGCACGGCGGCTTCATTCCCTACGGCGGCACGTTCTTGACCTTCAGCGACTACTCACGCAACGCCCTTCGCATGGCCGCGTTGATGAAGCAGCGCATCATCCATGTGTTCACCCACGACTCAATTGGCTTGGGCGAAGATGGTCCGACGCACCAATCCATCGAGCACGCGGCTTCGCTGCGCCTGATTCCTAACCTCGATGTGTGGCGCCCCGCGGATACCGCCGAAACCGCGGTGGCCTGGGCCGTGGCCCTGCAAAATGCCAGCCGCCCAACCGCATTGCTGTTGAGTCGTCAAAACTTGCCTTATCTGCCCAAAGGCGAAGCCTTGCACAGCAAGGCCAGCTTGGCGGCTGGAGAGATTTCGGGGCTCGATGTGATCAACAAAGGCGCTTATGTTTTGGCCGAGCCCTCGGAAGTGGGCCTCAAGAAAAAAGCCCAAGCGGTCATTATGGCCACGGGTTCTGAAGTGCAACTGGCCTTGAAAGCACAAGCGTTGTTGGCCGAGCGGCAGATTGCGGTGCGCGTGGTGTCGGTGCCCAGCACCACCACGTTTGACCGCCAAAGCGTCGCCTACAAGGCCGCGGTGCTGCCCGCTGGTGTGCCCCGCATTGCCGTGGAAATGGGCTCGACCGATGGCTGGTGGAAATATGGCGTGTCGGCCGTGGTGGGCCTGGACACCTACGGCGAGTCGGCCCCCGCACCCGTTTTGTTCAAACATTTTGGTTTCACGCCTGACAACGTGGCCGACACCGTTGAAGCCGTGCTGCAAAAGCTCGCTTGACGCCCCAGGTTTTTAACTTCCTCCTGAGACATTCACATGACCATCAAATTAGGGATCAACGGCTTTGGCCGTATAGGTCGCTTGGCGTTACGCGCCGCGATCAAGCACGGCTATACCGACATCCAAATTGTGGGCATCAACGACCCCAAGCCCGCCGACTACTTGGCGTACATGCTCAAGTACGACAGCGTGCATGGCCGATTTGATGGCACTGTGGAGCACACCGAAGATGCCTTGATTGTTAATGGCAAAAAAATCAAGCTCACCCACGAGCGCGATGCGCACCACCTGCAATGGGGTGCGATGGGTGTGGACATCGCTGTCTCTTATACACATCTGACGCTGCCGAC
>JAVLFR010000215.1:0-18360 GCA_046052785.1 Limnohabitans sp.
GTGTATAAGAGACAGGCGGTAGGGCCGTTGCTTATGAAATGGACGAGCAACGTTGGTCGTTTGATGAAGCATATGACATCAGCTGTCGTGTTGCGCAAGGTCTAGTAACTCATGGTGTGAGTAAAGAGACAAAGAGTGCAGTGCTCTCAGCAAATCATCCTTTGTCATGGATGTGTGTGCTTGGAATATGGCGCGCTGGGTTAAGTTGGGTGCCTGTCAATCCTAGAAGTACGGCTGAAGAAAATAGTGAATTACTGGAAGGCTTTGATGTTGAAGTTTTGTTCTTTCAAAAGTACTTTGAACCTATGGTCGATGTATTGCGAAAGTCATGCCCTCATCTCAAGTTTTTGGTTTGCATTGATGGTGATGTACATGGCTGCGAGTCTTTGCAATCATGGCTGACAAACTACCCAGCTACAGCGCCGAAGGTACAAGTTGAGCAGGAGCAGTTAGCAGCGATCATGCCGACCGGAGGAACAACTGGTCGTCCAAAGGGCGTAATGTTGACGCACAGAAGTTTGTGTGTATCTATTGCAAATGGAATTATCAATACGCCTTATGCATCAGGCGAGAGTATTGTGAATCTTGCTGCGGCACCTATGACGCACACAGCAGGTTTTCTATCACTCTCTGCAACTGCCCGCGGCGGCAAGGTTCTGGTGCTAACAAAACCTGACCCGGTCGCATTATTGGACACAGTTGTGAATAAGAAGGTGACTGAATTTTTCCTGCCTCCAACAGTAATTTATCGATTACTTGAAGTTCCAAATATTCGTGATTTGGATTTTTCATTACTGCGTTACTTCATGTACGGTGCCGCTCCGATGTCTGTCGGAAAGCTTAAGTCAGCTTTGGAAATTTTTGGCCCTGTTATGTTGCAAGGCTACGGTCAAACAGAAGCTCCAGGTTCAATCGCATTCTTGCGCCCAAGCGATCATTTTGCAAATGGTCAATTCGCCAGTGATGAGCGACTCTCTGCTTGTGGTCTGCCGTCAGTATTGAATTCATTTGCGATCATGGATGAGCAGGGAAATCAGTTGCCAAAAGGATCAACAGGTGAAATTTGTGTCCGTGGTGACATTGTGATGAAAGGCTACTACAAGCAACCCGATAAAACTGCTGAAAGCATTATTGATGGCTGGTTGCATACAGGTGATATTGGCCATTTAGATGCTGAAGGGTATTTGCATATTTCAGATCGCAAACGTGATGTCATTATTTCTGGCGGTTTTAACGTCTATCCAAGTGAAGTTGAACAAGTTCTCTGGACTCATGCGGCCGTATTGGATGTCGCCGTGATCGGTGTTCCAGACGAGCAATGGGGTGAGGCTGTAAAAGCTGTTGTGGAATTAAAGCCAAATGCGTCTGTTGAAGCTGAAGAATTGATTGCTTTATGCAAGCAGAAACTCGGTTCAGTTAAGGCTCCAAAAACAATTGATTTTTCATCGGCATTGCCAAGAAGCGCCGTAGGTAAAGTTTTGAAAAAAGACATTCGTGATGTCTATTGGAAAAACGCTGGTCGTCGCATTTGACGTTTCTTATGCATAAACAACCAACTATTCTCGTTACTGGTGTTTCAAGTGGTATCGGCTTGGCGATAGCAGAAAAGCTATTGAAGTCTGGCTACTTTGTTATCGGAACAGTTCGCACTTTGAAGGACGCTGAGCAGTTGGTCGTTAGTCCATTTGCTAAAAGTTTCATGCCACTTGTGATGGATGTTGCGAACCAAGCGTCTATCCAGCAAGTAATTGAGAAGGTAGAGCGACATTTACAAGGTGGAAATTTAAAGGCACTGGTCAACAATGCGGGCATCAGTATTGATGGACCATTAATGCTTCAACCACTAGATGAGATTAAGAGCATCTTTGAGGTCAATGTTTTTGGTTTAATTGCCGTAACTCAGGGCTTTCTACCGCTTCTTGGTGCTACGTGTACACGGAACGAGGGTGGTGCAGGACGCGTTGTCAATGTCGGCTCGGTCTCAGGCGCAATTACTTTCCCTTTCACTGGTGCATATTCAGCCTCCAAACATGCAGTGGAGGCACTAACCCAAGCTTTCAGGCGCGAGCTAATGCCTTGGGGGATAGAAGTTGTATGCGTAGAGCCTAGCTTCATTCGAACCAGTATGTTTAAAAAATCGGCGGAACGTGTAACTGCATATGACAAAACTATCTATGAAGTCATGTGGAAGCGTTTCAGGAATTTTTTAAGCCAAACGGAAACTACGGCTAAATCTCCAGACATTGTTATTGATGCAGTTATGCACGCAATAGAGAGCAATCAACCTAAAACACGTTATCCCTTAGACAGTATTTGGCTCGTGGGAAGAGTTTTGCCAGACCGTTGGTTTGACAAGCTTTTGCTCAAAACGTTTCCATTCAATAGTGCGAACTGAAATACATGATTCATCGTTTTTATTTGATGTGTGTTTAAAAATCCAACAATCAGTCAAAGAGCTACAAATGTTCAATATCCAAAAATTTAAGCTAAATAGCCTTTTTTTAATTGGGCTTATGACTGTGACTTCTTTTAGTAGTCAAGCGCAGGAAGCTTTTCCTGCTCTGAAGAGGCCAGCTTTATCAGTAAAAGCTCCGGAGCGACAGTTCTTCATGTCAGCTGCTGAAGCCGGAAAGCGGATCGTTGCAGTGGGGGAACGTGGCGTTATCGCTATTTCGGAAAACGATGGTGAGACTTGGACTCAAGCTAGCAGCGTGCCCGTAAGCATCACACTTACAGCAGTGCATTTTGTTGACGATAAGTTGGGGTGGGCTGTTGGTCATGGTGGGGTGATATTGCACACCACTGATGGAGGAAACAATTGGACGCAACAAGCAAATGGTGAAGAGTTAGCTAAGCAAGCTTTTTCAAGTGCTATGGAACTAGTTCGCGCAAATCCATCTGATAAAACAGCAGAACGAGCATTGAAGTCCGCACAGCTTTTAGTGAGTGATGGTCCAGATAAGCCATTGCTCGATGTTTACTTTAAAGATGCAAATCATGGATGGGTTGTAGGTGCTTACAACCTCTTTTTTGAAACTGTAGATGGCGGGAAAACCTGGGTGAGTAAGCGTCACCTTATTGAGAATCTCAAGGAAATGCATTTGTATTCGATTCGTTCGAATCAATCAGACATCTATATTTCAGGTGAGCAAGGACAAATGCACCGTTCTACGGACGGCGGTAAGAAATTTACACCACTGAAAAGTCCTTATGCCGGTAGTTGGTTCGCCTTGGCTATAGGAAGTAATGGAAATTTGATTGCAGGAGGTTTGCGAGGAAATCTTTTCCGTTCTAACACTCGGGGTGAGAAGTGGTCAAAGGTTGAATTTCCGTTCCCAATTTCTTTTGTTTCGGCATCGGCACTTCCAAATGCTGATTTCATCGTAGTTAACCAAGCAGGACAAGTTTTTAATCTTTCTACAGACTCAAAGTTAAGACTAATCACAACTGCTTCAATGTCACCCATCGCTTCGGCGCTTCCGCTGAAAACGGGTGGAGTTCTGTTGGTAGGTGGGGGAGGTTTGTCTCCAGTTAAAGATACAAGTAGCGAGCAAGGCAAATCAAAATGAATATTAAAAAAAACAGTAAAGAACCAATTGCTGGCGACTTGTCCGGATTTGATCAATCTTCAGGTAATAAAGTTGAACGGTTGTTTTTTAACAATCGAAGCCTAGTTGTTACCGTATGCTTATTGATTACCTTGATACTCGGTTGGCAAGCCACGAAACTAAAACTTTCTGCGAGTTTTGAGAAAACGATTCCCACATCTCATCCATACATCGTTAATTTTCTCGAATACCAAGGTGAATTACAGGGCTTAGGTAACGCGATTCGTGTAGCAGTTGCGAACCCAAAGGGCCCTATTTATGAAGCTGAGTATCTTGGATTACTTCGTGAGCTAAGCGATGAAATTTTCCTGTTACCAGGAGTTTCTAGGTCAGGAATGAAAAGTCTTTGGACATCCAATACTCGCTGGACTGGTGTTACGGAGGATGGACTAGAAGGCGGACCAGTTATCCCCGAGGGATATGACGGTTCGCCTCAAAAATTACAACAACTTGCTGCAAACGTTTCAAGATCTGGTGAGATTGGGCAGATCGTGGCATTAGATGCACGTTCATCAGTTATTTACGTTCCACTCCTTGCTAAGGATTCTGCAGGTCAGCCTCTTGAGTATGGAGATCTTTCCAATTCTTTAGAAAGGCTTCGTGAAAAATACGAGGCTAAAGGTGTAAAAGTTCATATCACTGGCTTTGCCAAGCTAGTGGGGGACTTGATTGATGGCGTTCGATTTGTCTTGGTGTTCTTCGCCTTGGCTGTTGCGATTGCTACGGCAATGGTGTTTTGGTACACGCGTTGTGTGCGTTCAACTTTGTTAGTTGTATTCGCATCGTTGGTGGCTGTTGTTTGGCAGCTTGGCATCTTGCCAACACTTGGCTTTGCTTTAGATCCGTACTCAATTTTGGTTCCTTTTCTTGTGTTTGCCATCGGCATGAGTCATGGGGCTCAAAAGATGAACGGCATCATGCAGGACGTTGGACGTGGCATGCACAAGTTGGTGGCTGCAAGATTTACTTTTCGACGTTTGTTTTTGGCAGGTTTGACTGCTTTACTCGCAGACGCTGTTGGCTTTGCGGTTTTGCTTTTGATTGACATTCAAGCTATTCGTGAACTTGCCATTGCTGCCTCAATCGGGGTGGGTGTTTTAATCTTTACGAATTTGATCTTGCTGCCGATCATGCTGTCCTACACCGGAGTAAGTCCGTCAGCAGCTGAGCGCAGTTTGAAGTCTGAAGAAGCTGATGCCCGTGGTGAAGCAAAGCATCCAATGTGGGCATTCTTGGATCTATTCACTACTAATAAATGGGCCAAAGCCACAACGATCATTAGCGCTGTTTTATTGCTAGCTGGGATGGCTATCAGTACGCATTTATCTATTGGCGACTTAGACCCAGGGGCTCCTGAGTTGCGTCCCGAAAGTCGATATAACCGAGATGTAGCCGTCCTAAATTCAGCATATGGCACATCTAGTGATGTTTTAGCTGTGATGGTCAAAGCACCTGATGGCGATTGCACACGAGTGGAAACAGTTCTCAAAGTAGACGAACTTGAATGGCAACTGCGACAAATTGATGGAGTCGAGTCAACAAATACTTTAGCTTTGTTGAATCGTCGAGTATTGACTGGCTTGAATGAGGGAAATCCTAAGTGGTACGAAATGCTCCCCAGTCAGGACATGATCAATACGGTCACAGCAAACGCGCCGCGTGGTCTGTATAACGACTCATGCAGTTTGCTTACTTTGTATGTGTACCTGAAAGATCACAAAGCAGAGACATTGACGCGGGTTATTGATCACGTAGAAGGTTTTGCTCAAACTAACAACACTAACGATGTGAAGTTCCTTCTAGCTGCTGGATCTGCCGGAATTGAGGCCGCAACAAATATCGTTGTTAAAGACGCTTGGCGTCAAATGCTTTGGCTTGTTTACGGAGCTGTTGTGATTCTTTCATTCATCACTTTCCGGTCATGGCGAGCCGTTTTAGTCGCAGTGCTTCCATTAGTTGTCACGTCGTTTCTAGCTGAAGCTTTGATGGTCAGTTTAGGAATTGGCGTGAAAGTGGCCACTCTGCCAGTTATTGCCTTGGGCGTAGGCATCGGGGTTGATTACGCTTTATATATTTTGTCAATTTTGTTGGCACGGATGAAAGAGGGTATGACTCTTTCTGAGGCCTATTACCAATCTCTCTTGTTCACTGGCAAGGTCGTCATGTTGACAGGTGTCACGCTTGCAATTGGTGTGATCACTTGGGTTTTTAGCCCAATCAAATTCCAGGCTGACATGGGATTGTTGTTGGCATTCATGTTTCTCTGGAACATGTTGGGTGCTCTTGTTCTGTTGCCTGCGCTTGCACATTTCATGTTAAAGCCTACCAACAAATTAGTGAATTGACTTTTAAAAGAGATAGAGATGAAAACATTGACACGCCCATTTTTTAATGCAGAACACCATGCATTTAGAGACCAAGTCCGACGCTTTTGCGAAAACGAAATAGCGCCCCATCATGCAGAGTGGGAGGAAAAGCATGGTGTGCCATTAGAGGTGTGGAAAAAAGCTGGAGATAACGGACTCTTGTGCTGTTGGCTGTCTGAAGAGGACGGAGGGCCAGGCGCAGATTTTTTATTCGACGTAATCGTTTCAGAAGAATTGAGTCGAATTGGTGCTACAGGACCTGGATTCAATCTTCACTCAATGGTCGTGGCGCCATATATCGTTCACTACGGTTCCCCCAGCGTTAAAAGAAAAGTTTTGCCATCAATGGTTAGTGGCGACTTAGTTGGTTCGATAGCGATGACAGAACCTGGCGCAGGAAGTGATTTGGCAAATATCCGGACTCGTGCTGTTCTAGATGGTGACGAATGGGTCATCAATGGTCAGAAAACCTTCATCACCAATGGACAAAACGCTGGCGTCATTGTTTTAGCCGCGAAAACTGAAGATGCCAATGGAAATTCTGGTATCTCAATGTTTGTGGTAATGGCTGATACGCTCGGATTCTCACGTGGCCGTAATCTGCACAAGATTGGCCAGCATGCACAAGATACAGCTGAGCTGTTTTTCGAAAATGTACGCATTCCAGCAGACCATTTGCTAGGTGAAGTAAACAAGGGCTTCCGTTACATGATGCAAGAGTTGCCTCAGGAACGTCTGTGCATCTCAATTAATTGCCAATCACGTGCAGAATCAGCTTTTGAGTGGACTCAAACATATGTAAAAGAGAGAAAAGCATTCAAGCAACGAATAGCTGATTTCCAAAATACACGTTTCAAGCTTGCATCACTCTGGGCAGATTTGCAGGCCGGTCGTGCACTTTGCGACAGCATGATTCAGCGACACATTACTGGCGACTTAGATTCAATAGGTGCATCTGCTGGAAAGCTCTGGCATTCCGAATTACTACATCGAGTAACTGATGAGTGTGTTCAGTTGCATGGGGGCTATGGCTACATGCAAGAGTATCCAATCGCTAGAGCATATGTGGATGCTCGCATTGAGCGAATTTATGCAGGCACCTCAGAAATTATGAAAGAAATCATCGCACGTGCTATTTGCGATGAACCACGTAAATAAGAGAACTTTATTCAATGACAGCTCAATACAAAGCTCACGGTGACGTAGCGGTTATCACAATCGATAACCCTCCAGTTAATGGTCTCAGCCTTGCTACTCGAATTGCAATTGCTCAGTCGATAGAGAACGCAAATTTTGATGACTCAGTTAAATCAATTGTATTGACTGGCGGTGCGTTCCCATTTTCGAGTGGCGCAGACATCGGTGAATTTGGTAGTCCAGTCGCTTTTAAGGAGCCAAACCTTCCGAGCTTGATTTCTTTGATCGAGAATTCCTCAAAGCCTGTCATTGCAGCTATTCAAGGTTTTGCTATGGGGGGAGGCTTAGAGCTTGCTCTTGGGTGTCACTATCGTTTGGCTACCCCTGATTGTTCAATTTCATTTCCTGAAGTCAAGCTTGGTTTAGTTCCTGGTGCTGGTGGAACACAGCGCATGCCACGAGCAATTGGTGTAGAACCAGCGTTGAATTTGATCGTTAGTGGCGAATCTGTGAAGGCAGAACAGCTGTCAAAAATACCTAATCAGAGATTGTTTGATCATATTGCTGATAGTTCAGATACTCTTCTTGATGAGGCTATTGCGTTTGCTAAGCAATTTGCAGCCGTACAACCCTATCCAAAATTGAGAAATCAAAACTGCAAGCATGAATTTGCAGATGGCTTCTTTCAATTCGCCCGCACTATGGTCAAGGGAATGTCAAAAAAATACCCTGCACCTTTGAAGGTAGTTGATCTAATTGAAGTTGCAACACAACGAAAATTCGAAGATGGTCTTGCAATTGAACTTCAGGTTTTTTTAGATTTAATGAGTACGCCTGAAAGTGCCTCACTTCGACATTTGTTCGCTGCTGAACGAGCCGCAAGCAAAATTCCTGATGTCCCTTTCAGCACGCCAAAGCGTGAAATAAAAACCGTTGCTGTCATCGGCGCTGGGACGATGGGGGGAGGAATTGCAATGAATTTCCTCAATGTGGGAATACCAGTTAAGTTGCTTGAAACTAAACAAGAAGCTCTGGATCGTGGTATTTCCACAATCAAAAATAATTACGAAGCGCAGGTCAAGAAGGGCAAGTTAACCGAAGAAAAATTTGCTCAAAGAACTTCCTTGCTAAGTTCTACATTGAACTATGCAGACATAAAAGAAGCGGATTTAGTAATCGAGGCTGTCTTTGAGGATATGCACATTAAAGAGTCTGTATTCAAGCGGCTTGATGAGGTTATGAAGCCTGGGGCTATTCTTGCTTCAAATACATCCACTTTAGATTTAAATCAAATTTCTTCTTTCACCGAGCGTCCTCAAGATGTTGTTGGGTTGCATTTCTTTAGCCCTGCGAACGTAATGAAACTTCTTGAAGTTGTTCGCGGAAACGAAACATCAAAAGATGTTTTAGCCACGGTCATGGCATTGGGCAAGAAGATTAAGAAAACTTGTGTTGTGTCAGGTGTGTGTGATGGTTTTATTGGCAACCGAATGCTTGACCCATATTTTCGTCAAGCAGCCTTCTTGCTAGATGAGGGGTGCACGCCTGCACAAGTTGATCGCGCGATTGAAAAATTTGGATTCCCAATGGGACCGTTCAAAATGAGCGATATGGCGGGCAATGACATTGGTTGGTACATCCGTAAACGCCACTACATTGAAAAACCAGAAATTCGGCACAGTAAATTGCCTGATCGATTGTGTGAAGAAGGACGCTTTGGACAGAAAACCTCAGCCGGTTGGTATGAATATGTTCCTGGCAAGCGTGATGTGTCGCCAAGCGCTGTAGTGATGGAAATCATTGATCACTATCGCAAGGAAATTGGAATCGAAGTGCGAAAGATTGATGATCAAGAAATTGTTCAGAGATTGGTATTTGCACTTGTAAACGAAGGCGCAAATATTCTGGATGAAGGTATTGCTGCTCGTGCTGGTGATATCGACATGGTTTACCTCACTGGATACGGCTTCCCCGCATGGCGAGGTGGGCCTATGCATTATGCGGATCAATTCGGCCTGTTCAATGTCATAGCAGCTATGAATCGATTTGCTAAAGCTCCTAACGGTGATTCCAAATTTTGGAAACCTGCAAAACTACTCCAACGTCTGGCAGCGGACGGTCAAACGTTCAACGGCTGATGCCAAAGAAAGATTGAGAATGACAAAAGCTGTAATTGTTTCAACCGCTCGTACACCTCTGACTAAAAGTTGGAAGGGCGCATTCAACATGACTCATGGTGCCACCTTGGGTGGCCATGCGGTCCGTCATGCGATTGATCGTGCTGGCATAGAGGCGGGTGAAATTGAAGATGTCATCATGGGGTGTGCATTTCCAGAGGGTACGACGGGACTTAATATTGCTCGGCAGAGCGCATTAGCCGCAGGATGTCCCTCTGAGGTTTCTGGCCTAACGGTTAACCGTTTTTGTTCTTCAGGTCTGCAAGCGATTGCGCTAGCCTCGCAACGAATCATTTCTGGTGAAGGTGAAATTTATGTTGCTGGTGGTGTGGAGAGCATTTCATGTGTCCAAATGAACTCAACGATGCTCAATGACCCAGAATTAGCTCGTTCAAAGCCAGCGATGTATTGGGGGATGCTTGAAACTGCGGAGCAAGTTGCAAAACGATACAACATCAATCGCGATGTCATGGATGAATACGGTGCCCTGAGTCAACAAAGGGCTTGTGCTGCTCAAGCAGCCGGTTTGTTTGAGGCTGAGATATCACCTATCTCTGTCACTATGGGGGTGGCTGATAAAAAACTTGGATTGATGACTCGTAAGGTTACTGTTGCGAAAGACGAAGGCACACGAGAGGGCACAACTAAAGAAGCACTTGCTAGTCTTCGTTCTGCATTGCCAGGAGGTTTCGTTTCTGCTGGTAGTGCCAGCCAATTTAGTGATGGCGCAGGTGCTTGTGTCGTCATGGATGAATCACTGGCCGAAAAACGTGGCCTTAAGCCCCTAGGTCGCTTTCTTGGATTTGCAGTTGGTGGTTGCGAACCTGATGAGATGGGCATTGGACCTGTATTTGCAATTCCAAAAGTACTTAAACGTTTAGGTTTGAGCGTTAACAACATTGACCTTTGGGAGCTGAACGAAGCGTTTGCAGTTCAAGTTATCTATTGCCGCGACAAGCTTGGAATTTCCTCTGATCGTCTAAACGTGAATGGTGGAGCTATTGCGCTAGGTCACCCTTACGGTGTCAGTGGTCAACGCCTCACAGGTCATGCATTGATTGAAGGAAAACGTCGTGGTGCAAAGCTTGTTGGTGTCAGTATGTGTATTGCCGGTGGCATGGGTGCTGCGGGCATCTTTGAAGTTCTTTGATTCGTTTTTTTAACAGGTGTATTCATGAGTGTCAAGGTGTTGGTAGCAGTTAAGCGTGTTGTGGACTACAACGTCAAGGTGCGTGTTAAGTTAGATAACTCGGGCGTTGACATCGCGAACGTCAAAATGAGCATGAACCCCTTTGACGAAATTGCAGTGGAAGAAGCCGTGCGCCTCAAAGAAAAGGGCGTTGTCACTGAAGTGATCGCTGTGTCCTGTGGCGTGACTCAATGCCAAGAAACTTTGCGCACCGCCATGGCCATTGGTGCAGACCGTGGCATCTTGGTGGAGACCGCTGAAGAACTTCAACCCTTGGCAGTGGCCAAGCTCTTCAAAGCTTTGGTGGACAAAGAGCAACCGGGTCTTGTGATCTTAGGCAAACAAGCGATTGACGACGATTGCAACCAAACTGGCCAAATGTTGGCGGCTTTGTGTGACATGCCACAAGCCACATTCGCCTCTAAGGTGGAAGTTGTCGATGGCAAAGCCAGCGTGACCCGCGAAGTCGACGGTGGTTTGGAAACCATTTCCATCAGCCTACCAGCCGTCATCACAACCGATTTGCGTTTGAACGAGCCACGCTACGTGACCTTGCCCAACATCATGAAGGCCAAGAAAAAGCAACTCGATGTGTTCAAGCCCGAAGACCTCGGGGTGGACGTGAGCCCCCGCATCAAGACGCTCAAAGTGGTCGAACCTGCCAAGCGCAGCGCTGGCATCAAGGTGCCAGACGTCGCCACATTGGTGGACAAGCTCAAGAACGTGGCCAAAGTCATCTAATAACCGAACAAATATCAGATATGACAACCCTAGTTATTGCAGAACACGACAATCAAACAATCAAGCCATCGACTCTTAACACTGTGATGGCTGCAACGCAAATAAGCATGCACCTCGATGGTGGTGTACATATTCTTATTGCTGGCCACAACGCAGGTGCTGCCGCTGCTGCCGCTGCGCAAATCGCTGGCGTGAGTAAAGTGATTCACGCCGATGGTGCAAGCCTCGAAGCGGGCTTGGCCGAAAACGTGGCAGCCCAAGTTTTGGCGATCGCTGGCAACTACACCCACATCTTGTTCCCCGCCACAGCCAATGGCAAAAACGTCGCGCCTCGCGTGGCTGCAAAGTTAGACGTGGGCCAAATCAGCGACATCACCAAAGTGGACAGTCCAGACACGTTTGAGCGTCCCATCTACGCTGGTAACGCCATTGCCACCGTGCAATCGAGCGATGCGGTGAAAGTCATTACCGTGCGCACCACCGGTTTTGATGCTGCTGCAGCCACAGGTGGCTCAGCCGCTGTAGAAACCGCAGCAGCTGCCACAGACTCAGGCAAAAGCAGTTTTGTGGGCCGTGAAGTCACGAAGAGCCATCGTCCAGAACTCACAGCCGCCAAGATCATCGTGTCTGGTGGCCGCGCCTTGGGCAGCTCAGAGAAGTTCGACGAAGTCATGGTCCCTTTGGCCGACAAGCTCGGTGCCGCCATCGGTGCCAGCCGTGCGGCGGTGGATGCAGGCTACGCTGCCAACGATTTGCAAGTGGGTCAAACCGGCAAGATCGTCGCGCCGCAGTTGTATGTGGCGTGCGGTATCAGTGGCGCTATCCAACATCTTGCTGGAATGAAAGACAGTAAGGTCATCGTGGCCATCAACAAAGATCCTGAAGCTCCTATCTTCAGCGTGGCGGATTTCGGTCTAGAGGCTGACTTGTTTCAAGCTGTCCCTGAACTCGTTAAATCACTGTAAGCACTGATTCAGACCTTTGAATGCGTATGACACCAGAAGACATCCTCGCCCAATTCGGCCCACGTGAAGCCATGGAATACGACGTGGTCGTGATTGGTGGCGGCCCTGGTGGTTTGGCCTACAGCAACCCTATGCATTTGGATGATGTGGCGATTGATTGGCCCGACATGCAAATCGTCATGGCGCACCCCAGCTTCCCTTGGCAAGACGAGGCCTTGAGCGTGGCTACACACAAGCCCAATGTGTGGATTGACCTCTCAGGCTGGAGCCCCAAGTACTTCCCCAAGCAGCTCATCCAATACGCCAACACCTTGCTGAAAGACCGTGTGTTGTTTGGCAGTGACTACCCATTGATCACGCCCGAGCGCTGGATGAAAGACTTCGAAGTCGCAGGCTTCAAACCCGAAGTCATGCCTGGCATCTTGAAAGATAACGCTGTTCGATTGCTTGGATTTGCAAATTAAAAAGTAAAGCTGATTCACTCGGGTCGATAGTTGATTGACCTGAGTGTTTCTCCAATCGCAGCATGATCAGCTGCTAATCTTCGGATAAGTTGCTCTTGGGTTTTGGGAGTCCCAATTGGGGGTTCAGTTCCAAGCTCTAACATTCTTTGGCGCACGGCTGTTTGTTCGAGCGCACTGAGAACTGCATTTCGCATCCTTTGTTGTGAAGTAGCTGAAATGGTAGACGTAGTCCAAATCCCTAGCCACGACGTTCGCGTTAAGTTTTCTAAACCTAGCTCTGTGAGGGTTGGTACATCAGGCATCGACTCATTACGCTTTGGTGATGTCACTGCAAAAGCTTTTAATTTCCCAGATTTAATCAATGGAAGTGATGAAGGCGGTGCGTCAAACATCATGTTCACTTGGCCGCCCATGAGGTCTTGCAAGGCGGGTGGAGATCCTTTGTAGGGTACGTGAAGCATGTCAAGACCCTCAGCTTTATTGAGAAGTAAGCCCATAACATGGGATAGTGACCCCGGACTATATGAGGCGAATGTTGTACTGCCTCTGTTTGCGCGAATCCAATTGATTAGCTCACGATAGTTTTTTGCTGGAATCGAAGGATTGCCGACAAGAACAAGTCCCCCACCTCCAATTTCTACCAATGGGATTGCGACTTTCAGTGGATCGAAATTAAGTTTGATCGTGTAGGGAGCTTCGGAGAAAAATCCATTAACTGCCATTAGCCAAGTATTGCCGTCATTAGGTGCAGACAAAAATGCCTGCGTGGCTATGCTTCCCGAGCCTCCCGGCTTGTTATCAACGATGACTGGCTGACCTAGGTGGTGAGATATTGCCTCCGTCAGAATTCGAGCAATTACATCTGTGCTTGATCCTGCTGGGACCCCCAAGATTAAGCGAATTGGATTTGTGGTTTGGGCGTTAATTTCGCTGTATCCGATAGTCGTCGCTATAAACATCAACAATTTTCGTCTTGAAAGTGCAAGCGAAAATTTACTCATATGTACTCCAGCGTAAAGAAATGACGACTCAATTTGTAGAGTCGATGAAAGCATATTAAGGCAGCTATAGCTATCAAAATAGCTGCATATCCAACCCCCTCATATCCAACTGACTTGACAAGTGTTCCACCAAGGATGGGGCCGATTGCCGCTCCTGTCATGATCATTGCTGGTGTTCCAGCTAGGACTCGGCCTATTGGTTCGAGCTTGGCAAGATACCAGCCGTCTAAAATTTCCCGCATGAGTAGACAGCCAACAGAAACAAAAATAGACGAAACAGGGTTGCGATACAAGGCCAAGGTTGGCGGGTCACCTTTTGGGGCTCCTAGTCATGCCAACAGCACCATGAGCTGCTACAAGTGTGGACAGCACAAACCGCGAGCGCTTGGTAGTTTCAAGCGTTTGCTCAATCAGAGCATGTTCTTCTGCGGAGAGTGTCGTACTGGCAATAATGCATTAAAGGCTAAGCTTTAAAACACTAGGGCTTTCAAAAGTTATGCAAGCTCAACAACAGCGCGCAATTGGCTAGGGCTGCTGTACAGGTAAGTAGCAGTGGTTTGGATGCTGCGGTGCCCAGCAAGCGTCTTCAGCAAGTGAATTGCTGTCCCCTTGTTAGCAAGGTTTGTCAGGAACGTTCTGCGCCCGCTGTGGCTGCTAGCGCCTTCAAGTCCAGCGCCTTCGTAAAGCAGGGCAAACGTTTGTGACAAGCTGTTTGCGCTGAATCCAGCTTTAACGCTTTTTTGGCTTGCAAAGAATGGGTAGCTGCGCTCCACGCACTTTGCTTGATTAGCGTAGGCTTGCAACTCTGCTCGGAGCTTTGCACTAACAAACACAGTGCGTGCATGACGGCCTTTGGTCATGTCGGGCAGCAAACGGATCTCATCCTTCACTTGTCCATCGCTGTTTGTTACATCGCACCAGCGTAAGCAAGCAACTTCTCCGATACGCAAGCCTGCCCAGTGCGTGAGAAGCATCATTGAACGGTTACGCGCTGCGTACTTGCGTGTATTGATGTAGTTGAGCAACTGTTCAATATCAGTTGCTGTGAGTGTTTTTGCTTGTGCCATGGTGTTATCTCCTAAATCATGTGTTTGCTTTAATTGCATTGTGTTTTCACATATTTATCAGAGCAACCGAAGTCCGTCCAAAGTGGCGGGTTTCTAGGGCTAGAGCAGGGCAGAAAGAACTGACTGTGGATAACTTTTTAGCGGTTTTTTTCTTCAATGATTTCAATGCTCAAACCTAAGAATCTATGAAAAGCTAAGTTTTTCGTGATTTTTATTGGATAACTCGCGTGAGCTGTGGATAACCAGAGCAGATTGGCGAGCAAGCCCTACAAGCGCTGATCTGGGTTCTCAGTACTCAAAAGTATTCGGGCGGGCAAATCGACGCGCTATAGGGCATTTAAACGCGTCGCATTTTGCGAGTAACGACTGAAATTTATGCGAGTAGTGCGGTTTGTATCTGCAGCCCGAATGGGTCCTGCAGATCTAAATTTCTGCGCTGCGGATTTTTTAGGTGGAGTACTTATCAAAAGACCATGGTGATTTTTACTCGGTACCCGTCCAAGTTATCGGGTTACCAAATGTCGGTTGTCCATTTGAGCGTCTGAAACAAAACTGTAGTCACACAAGAAGGACTACAGATGAAAAAATTTGATTCAACCCAACTCGCGCAATTTATTGGAACAACTGGCTATTACCGAATCAGTCGCAGGCACCTGCTTACTGACGGCACCAAGTACTTGGCTGAAGAGGCTGAGTGCTTTTGGATGATGGATGCGATTGCCAGTCACCTAAGCGAGATTGGCACTGAGGACTGGTTTGTCCAAGTGCGCATGACTGTCAATGGCAACAGGGCAACGATGATCTACGAGGATGGCAGTGGCAAAGAGCATGCCCGTCAAGAGATTCCCTACACAGACTTTCCAATGCACGCTATATCTTTGTTTGCCTGCTGGGACGGCGAGCATTGGGTGATCATGCTCCCTAGCGAGTATTGACTAGGTTGGGGCCAGACTGAATGCTGTGAAATCCGTACTGAGCCCATAGCAACCAACGCGCGTCTTGCGCGTTCAGGGCACGAATTTCGGTCTTGATCACTTGGCTGCGGCCATTGACCTTGGCTCTTACTGATGCTTGGTAGGTGTGCATCATGTACTTATCAAGAGTGTGAAAGTGACTCGCACAAAAAAGCCAGCGCGAAGCTGGCTATTGGTTGAACGTCTTACCGTCTTAGTGGTGTGGCTGTTGTGCTTCCTGGTCACGTAGCTTGATCAAATCAGCCGCAGTCAATTCAACGTTCTTGCCATCAACTGCAACAACGATACCCGTGTTAGTTTTGATGGCTAGATCTTGAGCTGCTCGTGCTGCACGTTCCATGGCTGCATATGAGCCTGCCAAATCTGGATCAGTGGAGGTGCGAATATCTTTGGTGTTCATTTGTTACTCCAGTCAATTAGTTTAGGGTGCATGCCAGAGCTGTCATAAAACGCCCATGAATCAACAGCCTTGCTGTAACGCTCATGAAAGTTAGCTAAGCCTGCTTTAAAGCGCCTGCGAATAACGTCTTCGGGAATGTTGTGACCACCTTGCAGAACACGGCGGGCGACTCTTGATACAGCAATTTCTTCATTAGGCAATGACAAGAACCAAAGCTTAACTTGGTAGCCATGGGCTTGCCACACGGGGATGTTTTTCAAGTAGACCATGCCCGACAGCGTGGTTTCAAAAGCAAAGCTGTGTCCTGCGTCCACACATTCGTCAATTTCTTCCAGCATCAACCGGCCTGCCTTGAAGGATGCAGTCTCTGGATTGAATGGAGCCAAGCCAGCAGCAATCAAGTCGGCGTTGATAAAACGCAGCGTTTGGGCTTCAGCAGGCAAAAAGTCACGAGCAAATGTGGTTTTGCCAGCTCCGTTGGGTCCTGCAATGATGATGATTTTTTTCAAGTTCTGCATGCCCCATAAAGCTTACACGGCGATTCGTACACTTGTGGAAATTTTATGCGCCAAAAGAAAAAGCACCTAGGATTTCTCCTAAGTGCTTGATCTTGTTAGCCTATTTGGCTCCTCGACCTGGGCTCGAACCAGGGACCTACGGATTAACAGAAAAAAGTCGATTTACCTAACCCTTGTTTCGTGCGGCTTGTAGCGTGGTTTTTATTGATGTGTAACAAACTGTGTAATTGAGGCAATTTTTACTCTGGACGCTTGACGTGGTCTGGACGCTGGTTTGCTCTGGACGGTCAGGCGACTCTGGACACCCCCAGGGCGTCCAGATTCTGGACGCTTGGGGCACTCTGGACGGTACGAGTGGTCTGGACGCTTGTGCTGTTTTCAATACCTCGGGGCGTCAAGAATCTGGACGATCAGGATTTGTTCGGAATTGAAAACCGTGGAATACCTCGTGCGATCGGTTTCTAGTTCGTAGGCTATTGCGCAACCTTATGTCTCAAACCATTTGAAGACGGACAGTCAGGAAAATTTTGGAGCACGTTTTTCAAGAAACGCATCGACCGCTTCTGTGTGATCCGGCGTCTTGTGGCAGACAGCCTGAAATACTGCTGACAGTTCCAGTACGGTGTCCAGACGTGAGTGAATGGCTTCGCGCATCAAGCGCTTGGTCAGGCGCAGGCCGTGACTAGCATGTTGTGAAATGCGCGCTGCCATCTCCCTGGCTGCACTTATCAGTTCATCGTGTGGCACCACACGAGACACCAAGTTCCAGTTGAGTGCCTGCTGCGCATCCAGCTGGTCACCCGTAAAAGCCATTTCGGCAGCGCGCGACATACCAACGATACGCGGCAGCAAGTAAGCACCACCGTCACCAGGAATGATGCCAAGCTTGATAAAGCTCTCAGCGAATTTTGCCTTTTCAGACGCAATGCGGATATCGCACATGCAGGCTAAGTCGAGACCAGCACCAATGGCATGACCGTTCACCGCAGCGATCACGGGAACCTCTAGGTTAAACAGTGCAAGTGTCAGGCGCTGGATTCCGGTGCGGTACTCTTGACGGATATCAATCTCGCTGACCTCATTCGAAGACTGGCGCTTCATTTGCCGAATGTCGCCGCCTGCGCTAAAAGATGGACCATTGCCTGTGAGGATGACGCATCGCACGCGCTTGTCGGAGTGAATGCGTTCAATGGCGGCCATAAATTCCGGAATCGCCGTATTCCCAGTGAGCGGGTTGCGTTGTTCTGGTTGATTCATGGTAAGGGTCACCACCGGGCCCTCTTCAGAATAGATCAAAAAGTCGGACATTTGATTCCTCCATTAAATTTGCCGGTCGGCAGCAGAACGACTATTCGGACAAGTCGCCTCGTGTTTGCTGCGCCAAAGTGAAAATGAGGAGGCGTAGCCACAGCAATGCCGATTGCTGTGGAAAGGGAAAAGGGCCTGTTCCGCATAATCTTTATGTGCATTAATCGCTGTATCTGTTCGATAGTTCCAACAAGCGTCTCCATCGCGCCCGCGTCGAAGTAACGTGTCCCAGATCCAGCACCAGGATACCTTTGAGTGGCAACGGCAGATCCGGTGCTTTGATGTCGTCCATGGTTTGGTTCTTCTCTATTTGTATGTCGATTGAATTCATCTGGATTACTTGGTCGCAGGCAGCAGCTGCAAAATGATTTCTGCTGTGCTCGGCATTGCGTTTTGATCGCGCTAGTTTTAGGTCCAGGTGATAATTCGAAAAAATCGGTTGCCC